>NZ_JBEZZF010000002.1:0-217346 GCF_040639055.1 Promicromonospora sp. NPDC023987
CCGGTCCTCGGTGGAGACCCGGCGGTCGCACGGTGCGGTGGCCGCGTCGAGGTCCCACCCGCCGTCGGCGCGGTACCCGGTACGGCGAGTCAGGGCCGCAGGCCGGCCTTCAGGAGCATGACGGGCTCGAGCCCGCACCGTGCTGCAGCCCGTCCACGAGCAGGTCGAGCATGCGGCGGCCGTGCTCCGGCTCCTCGTCGCCCATGGGCAGGGACAGCTTGGAGACGGCGTACAGGAGGTCCTTGGGGCTCGCGACGGCGCGGATCGCGCCGGACTCGGTGGCGGCGTCGAGCAGTGAACCGAGGGCCGGCCCCAGGCGCCCGAGGAAGTAGGCGGGCAGGGCGTCGAACGCGGGGTCGCCCGAGTGCAGGGCTGAGGCGAGCCCGCGCTTCGTCGCGAGAAACTCCGTGTACCGGTGGAGCCACTTCTCGAGCGCCTCGACCGACTCGTGCCGCTCCGCGAGCACGGGAGCGGCGTCGGCGCAGGCGTCGACCTCGTGCTGGAACACGGCTTTGACCAGGTCTGACCGCTTGGGGAAGTGCCGGTACAGCGTGCCGACGCCGACGCCGGCCAGATCGGCGATCTCCTTCGCGGGCGCGTCCACGCCCGACGTGCCGAAGACCGACTTGGCGGCGTCGAGCAGCGAGTCGATGTTGCGCTGCGCGTCGGCGCGCAGCGGTCTCGGCGCTGTGTTCTGGGTCACTTCACTCCATCCCTTGCTATCCGGAACGGCTTTCCATATAGTTCTGGAAGAGCGTTCCGCTTAGTTCCAGAGTACGGCACGGACGGGGCGCTCACCAGACCTCTCGACCCCAGGAGGGCCCCATGCAGTACCGCAACCTCGGCCGGACCGGTATCAAGGTCAGCCCCTACGCGCTCGGCGCCATGATGTTCGGGGCGGTGGGCAACACCGACCACGACGACTCGATCAAGATCATCCACAAGGCCCTCGACGCCGGGATCAACGTCATCGACACGGCCGACGCCTACTCGCACGGCGAGTCCGAGGAGATCGTGGGCAAGGCGCTCAAGGGCCGCCGCGACGAGGTGGTCCTCGCCACCAAGGTGCACCTGCCGATGAGCGACGACCCCAACCACCGCGGCAACTCCCGCCGCTGGATCATCGCGGAGGTCGAGAACTCCCTGCGCCGCCTGGGGACCGACCACCTCGACCTCTACCAGATCCACCGCCCGGACCCCGAGACCGACGTCGAGGACACGCTGGCGGCGCTGACCTACCTCATCAGCTCGGGCAAGGTGCGGGCGATCGGCTCGTCCACCATGCCCGCCGCCGACATCGTCGAGGCGCAGTGGGTCGCCGAGCGGCGCGGTCTCGAACGCTTCCGGGTCGAGCAGCCGCCGTACTCCATCCTGAACCGGGGCATCGAGCGTGACGTCCTGCCGGTCGCCCAGCAGTACGGCATGGGCACTCTCGTCTGGAGCCCGCTGGCCGGCGGCCTGCTCACCGGCCGGTACCGCAAGGGCAAGGGCAACGACACCCACCGGGCGCAGTTCGGGTTCGAGCATCTGCGCGACGAGCAGCGCCTCGACGTCGTCGAGCAGCTCGTCCCCGTCGCCCAGGACGCGGGCATCCCGCTGAACCACCTGGCGATGGCGTTCACGATCGCCCACCCGGGCGTCACCTCCGCGCTCATCGGCCCGCGCACCATGGAGCACCTCGACAGCGCGCTCGCCGGCGCCGAGGTCGTCCTGAGCGACGAGATCCTCGACCGGATCGATGCCATCGTCCCGCCCGGCACCGACGTCGGCCGCCTCGACATGGCCTACGACCCACCCGCCATCCAGCAGGCACCCCTGCGCCGTCGGCCCGCCGAGCAGCGTGCCGCGGCCTGATCCGGAACCGCAGAACCGTCAGAACCGCAAAACGAAAGGCATCGCCATGGCGACCGAGCAACAGCCCATCGGATCCGGCTTCACAGCGGCCTCGACCGTCGACGACGTGCTGGCCGGCATCGATCTGACCGGCAAGAACGTCATCGTCACCGGGGGCCACTCGGGACTTGGCCTCGTGGCCACCCGGGCCCTGGCCCGGGCCGGCGCCTCGGTCACCGTCGGCTCGCGCGACACCGATCGTGCGGCGGCGGCCGTCGCCGGCATCGAGCGCGTCGAGATCAGCCGGCTCGACCTCATGGACCCGGCGTCGATCGACGCCTTCGTCGCGCGGTACCTCGGCTCCGGTCGCCCGCTGCACGTCCTGATCAACAACGCCGGCTATCCGGCGCCGGCCGAGATCGTGCGGGACGCGCGCGGCTACGAGGCGCAGTTCGCCACCAACCACCTCGGTCATTTCCAGCTCACCGTCGGCCTGCATCCCGCGCTGCGGGCGGCCGACGGCGCGCGGGTCGTCAACACGACGTCCGGCGCCCAGCGGATGTCGGACATCCTCTGGGACGACCCGACCTTCGCGCGTGGCGGCTACGACGCGGGCCTCGCCTACGCCCAGTCCAAGACGGCCAACGTGCTGTTCACGGTGGAGCTCGACCGCCGGTGGGCCGACGACGGCATCCGTGCCTTCGCCGCCCACCCTGGTGTCGTCGCCACGACGGCGTTCAACAGCTCGGTCGGTGTTCAGGCGCAGCGCGCCCAGGGCCTGATCGACGACGCCGGCCGGCCGGTCATCGACCCCGAGCACGGCAAGAAGACCGAGGCCCAGGGCGCCGCGACCATCGTGTTCGGGGCCACCAGCCCGCTGCTGGCGGGCATCGGGGGCGTCTACCTGAACAACAGCGACGTCTCGCAGCTCGACGACAACCAGCCGCCGCCCACGGCGCAGGAGATCACGGCCGACGTCGTGTCCCACTCGGTCGACCCGGAGTCGGCGCGGCGCCTGTGGACCCTGACTGAGCGCCTCCTGGCGGGCTAGCCACTAGTGGATCTGGGCCAGACCGGTGCTACCCAGTGCGCGCTACCCAGTGATTGGGCCCGAAATCACCGAGGTTTCGGGCCGAATCGCTGGGTAGGCGCGCCGCCGGCTCAGCGGCCCCGCGTCCAGTTGAACACCGCGATGCCCGTCACCAAGGCGCCCACCGTGACCAGGGCCGTGGCGGCGACCGCCTGGAGGCCGTCGATCAGCTCGGCGTCCAGCGCGACCTGGACGGTGCCGATGAGAGCGTAGACACCGGCGAACACCGTGATGGCCGAGAGCGTGCCGTCCATGAGCCGACGGCGCCCGCGCTCGCGCTTCGCCTCGGCGGCCCGCTCCCGGTCGCCGTGCAGGCGCTCGAGGGCCGCCAGGCGCGCGGCGATCGGTTCCTGCAGCAGCTCGCGCAGCCGTTCGGTGACGACGGCGGCCTGCTGCTCGAAGTGCGACGCCTGCAGCAGCTGGCGCAGCATCCTGGACTCCAGCGCGGAGGCGAGGAACGTGGGTGAGGTGATGGTGGTCAGCGTGGTGCGGACCTCCGAGGCGAACTCGTGCAGGCGTAGCTGCTCACGCGTGAGCCGTTCCTTGCGTTCCGCGAGGTCGGCACCGTTGTTGACGTCGTGGTCGGCGAGCATCGCCGCGACGAGCCGCAGATGGTCCGCGAGCGTGGCGTTCCATGCGCTGAACAGCCCGTTGAGGCTGGCGACGAACTCGGCGAGCGAACCGTACTGGGAGATCTTGAAGTGGGCGGTGCCGACCAGGGCGACGGTGGTCGAGTTGGTGGCCACCGCGACGACGTCGCCCAGGTGGCGCACCCCCTCGAGCAGCACCGGGTTGCGCTGGCGCAGCGTCCAGTCGCACAGCGTGGCGGTGCCGTAGGGGACGGGCTGGAGCAGCACCTGGGAGCCGAACGCGGCCAGCAGCTCGTCGCCCATGTTGACGGGCGTGCGCTCCGCCGGGGGAGCGGCCGGCCCGCGCCCCCGGCTCGCCTCGTAGACGGTGGTGACCACGTGCGCGCGGCCCTGGGCGATCTCGGTGCCCTCCCGGACCAGGTCGGCGGTGGCGCGCTGGAGCAGGTCGGCGAGGTCGAACAGCCGCTCCGGCGGCGGACCGTCGCCGTGGTCGACGTCGACGGGTGACCCGTCCGGGGTCATCCAGCGCACCCGGATGTCTGCGTGCAGGTTGGACAGCCGGAACCGGGCGTCCCGGACCTGCTGCGGCGACTGGTCACGGGCCGAGTAACGGAAGCGGACGTAGTGGTTGCCGAACTCGGTGAACCGCACGTCGCAGGACAGCTCGGCGATGAACGACCCGTCCGGCTGCTCCAGCCGCACGTTCGGCATCGACAGCGACACCCCGCCGTACGGGCGCGCGGCCCGGTCGACGCTCGCCCACACGTCGTCCATCTTGAGCCGGCCGCGCACCGCGAGCGCCTGGACGCCGAGCAGCCGGGGCCGCTCGTCGCGTTCGGCGAGCGTGCGGAGCGCCGCCACGGCCGCGGCGGGCCTGATGTCCCGCAGCCCGAACGGGTAGATGTAGACGGTGCGCAGGCGGTCCAGCGTGAGCCAGGGCGCGTCAAGGTTGCGGTGCAGCTCGGTCAGGTGCATCCGGTAGGAGCGCAGCTCGCTGGCCAGGATGTAGTTGAGGTGCCGGTCGGTCTCGGCGGCGCGCAGGCCGGCGAGCGCTGGGGCGAGCCGGGCGGGCTCGCCGGCCATCGCATCGGAGGCCGCCCGGGCGGCGTCGGCGAGCGCGCGGAAGTACCGGATGCGGGTCACGGCCTGCGGCACCAGGGCGAGGCGGAACGGGGAGCCGGGGTCGGGGATGGCGCGGGCTGCCAGGAGCAGGTCGGTGCACCGTTGGCCGGCCTGGGTCGCGGCGTCGGCCACGCGGCCGAGGTCGCCCGCGCTGCGGGCGGCGGAGGTGTGCATCTGGGTGATCAGGGTGCGGAGCAGGACGGCGACGGCGTCGCCCTCGGCCCGGCAGACGTCGTCGGGCGCGCGGTCGCGGCACGTGGCCCAGGTCTCGACGAAGGCGCGCAGCGGGACGATGATCCGGCCGTGCCGGAAGGTGTACTGCAGGGCGTCGCTCGCCTGCGACCACAGGTAGGCCCCGAGCAGGGCGGCGGCACGGGGCAGGTGGGCGACGGCGGTCAAGGCGGCGGCGGTCTGCGGTCCGCGGGGGTCGCCGGGCAGCGGGTGGCGGCGGTTCGGCGCTTCGCCGTCCTCGCCCATGTTCCAGCGGGACGCCGCCCAGACCGCGCTGACGTCGACGCCGATCTCGCGGAGCTGTCTCGCGACCCGGGAGTCGCCGTCGGCGGCCGGCCAGGCGTCGGTCTGGAACATCGACGTCAGGCTCTCCGTGAGGGAGACCGGGCCGTGGGGGTGCAGCTCCCGGGGGGCCGAGACAGACGAGACAGACATGAGCGCCAGGTTAATGATCAGTAACCGATGTTTCAACGAATCACCATGAATTCGGAAGGAGGTGAACGTCAGGTGGCCGTCGCGGGGGAGCCGTGCGCTGGCTTCCGAGTGTCCGGAATGGTGCCGTAGTCTCGGTGCGGTGAGCATCGTTCCGCACATTGTTGGTGTGCTCGTCCTCTTGCTGGGCGTCATCGTCTCCGTCGGCCTGCACGAGCTTGGCCACATGATCCCGGCCAAGAAGTTCGGCGTCCGCGTGAGCCAGTACTTCGTCGGCTTCGGGCCCACCCTCTGGTCGCGGACCAAGGGGGAGACGGAGTACGGCATCAAGGCGATCCCGCTGGGCGGGTTCGTGCGGCTGGTGGGCATGATGCCGCCGGCGCCGGCCGGCGCGCGGCGCGGCACCGGGTTCTGGAGCGAGCTCGTCGCCGACGCCCGCGACGCGTCGGTCGCCGAGGTGCGCCCGGGCGAGGAGCACCGCGCCTTCTACAACCTCTCGACGCCCAAGAAGCTCGTCGTGATGTTCGGCGGGCCGTTCATGAACCTCGTGATCGCCACGGTCCTGATCGCCGTGATCATGGTCGGGTACGGCGCGATGACGGTCTCCACCACGGTCGCCCAGCTCTCGGAGTGCGTGCCGGCGTCGGTCACGTCCGCCGCGTCGGGCGATGACTGCGAGGACCGGCCTGCCGCGCCCGCCGTCGCCGCCGGGCTGGAGCCGGGCGACGAGATCGTGGCCTTCGGCGGCACCGAGGTGACCGGCTGGCAGCAGCTCGTCGGCCTCATCCACGAGTCCGCCGGGCGTGAGTCCGAGGTGGTGGTGCTGCGGGACGGCGAGCGCACGACCCTCGAGGTCACCCCGGCACCGGCGGATCGCCCCGTCGTGGACGAGCAGGGCGCACCGGTCCTGAACGATGCGGGGGAGCCGGTCGTCAAGCCCGGCGGGTTCGTGGGCTTCTCCCCGCTCCAGGAGCGGGAGCCGCAGCCGCTGTCCAGCGTCCTGCCCGCCGTGGGCGACCAGACCTGGCAGACCCTGACCATGGTGGCGACGCTCCCGGTCCGCGTGGCCGAGGCCGCCACCCAGGCCTTCACCTCGGAGGAGCGCTCGCAGGACTCCGTCCAGTCCATGGTCGGCGTCGCGCGGATCAGCGGCGAGATCATGGCCCTGGACGAGGCGATCCTCGACCGTGTCATGTTCTTCCTGAGCCTGCTCGCGAGCCTCAACATCGCGCTGTTCGCCTTCAACCTGATCCCGCTCCTGCCGCTTGACGGCGGGCACCTGGTCAACGCCCTCTACGAGGGCGGCAAGCGCACGCTCGCGCGGGTGCGCGGGGCCGCGGTGCTGCCCGGACCGGCCGACGTCGCCCGCATGACGCCCGTGGCCTACGTGGTCTTCCTCATCCTGCTCGGGGTGGGTGGCGTCCTCGTCGTGGCGGACCTGGTGGATCCGGTGCGGATCACGTGATGCCCGACACGATGTACATCTGGCACCTTCTGAAGCAGGGATACTGAACTCGTGAGCGCAATCAGCCTCGGCATGCCGGCAGCACCTCCGCCGGTCCTCGCCCCCCGCCGCAAGACTCGGAAGATCAAGGTCGGCAAGGTGGAGGTAGGTGGTGACGCACCCGTGAGCGTGCAGTCCATGACCACCACGCCCACCACCGACATCAACGCGACCCTCCAGCAGATCGCGGAGCTCACCACGGCAGGCTGCGACATCGTGCGCGTCGCCGTCCCGACCTCCGACGATGCCGAGGCGCTGCCGATCATCGCGAAGAAGTCCCAGATCCCCGTGATCGCGGACATCCACTTCCAGCCGAAGTACGTCTTCCAGGCGATCGACGCCGGCTGCGCCGCCGTCCGCGTGAACCCCGGCAACATCCGCAAGTTCGACGACCAGGTGGGTGCGATCGCCCAGGCGGCCAAGGACGCCGGCGTCTCGCTGCGCATCGGCGTCAACGCCGGGTCGCTCGACAAGCGCATCCTGGAGAAGTACGGCAAGGCGACGCCCGAGGCGCTCGTGGAGTCCGCGGTGTGGGAGGCGAGCCTCTTCGAGGAGCACGACTTCCACGACTTCAAGATCTCGGTCAAGCACAACGACCCGGTCGTCATGGTCCGCGCCTACGAGCTGCTCTCCGAGCGTGGCGACTGGCCCCTGCACCTCGGCGTCACCGAGGCGGGCCCGGCGTTCCAGGGCACCATCAAGTCGGCGACCGCGTTCGGCTCGCTGCTGAGCAAGGGCATCGGCGACACGATCCGCGTCTCCCTCTCCGCCCCGCCGGTGGAGGAGGTCAAGGTCGGCAACCAGATCCTGCAGGCCCTGAACCTGCGCCCCCGCAAGCTCGAGATCGTGTCCTGCCCGTCCTGCGGCCGTGCCCAGGTGGACGTGTACACGCTCGCCGAGAAGGTCACCGCGGGCCTCGAGGGCATGACCGTCCCGCTGCGTGTCGCCGTCATGGGCTGCGTCGTGAACGGCCCGGGCGAGGCACGCGAGGCCGACCTTGGCGTGGCCTCCGGCAACGGCAAGGGCCAGATCTTCGTGCGCGGCGAGGTCATCAAGACCGTCCCGGAGGCGATGATCGTCGAGACCCTCATCGAGGAAGCCATGCGGATCGCGGATGAGATGCCTTCGCCGGAGAATGATGTGCAGGCCGGTCCGCCGGTCGTCTCGGTGAGCTGAGCCGAGCGGAACAGCAGGCTCAGGAACTTCCGAAGAGTCTGATTCGAACGGAGCAGAGCATGGCCCGCTGGCGCACCCCGGTACCCACCGGAGCGCGCCCCGACGGGCCGTCCCAACCGGACGAACAGGACATTCGAGTGGCGGATGACGGGCGGTCCGTCGCACGGTCGCTGACCCGCGCCGACCTGGCACAGGCCCTCGCGGTCTGCGCCGTCGACCCGGTCTCGTCGGTGCTCGCCACCGCTCGCCTGGAGATCGCGGCGCGCGCCGGCTTCGGCGCCGCCGCGGGTCAGGCCTGGGGCTTCCCCGACGTCGGACGGCTCGAGGCGGTGTGCTGGGCCGGTGCCAACCTGGTGCCGGTGATCCCGCTGGCGGACCCCGGCCGCCGTGCCCAGGCCATCGCGGCCTTCGCCGAGGTGGCACGCGTCCACGGCCGGAGGTCGTCGTCGATCGTGGGGGAGCAGGAGGCGGCGCTGGCGCTCTGGGAGCGACTGTCACCGCACTGGCCGCCGGCCCGCGACGTGCGCGCCGACCAGCCCTCCATGGCCATCGGGACGGCGCCCTCGCTGGCGCCCGAGCCCACGGTGCGCCGCTCGGTGCCCTCCGAGCTGAGTCTCGTGCTGCCCGCCTGCGTGCGCATGTTCACCGAGGAGGTCGGCTACTCGCCCGTCGCCACGGGTGGTTCGGCCTACGCGGAACGCGTGCGGTCCCTCATCACCGAGGGCCGCTCGTTCGTCCGCGTGGTGCCCGACGTCGGCGGGCAGCCCGCCGTCGCGTTCAAGGCCGAGCTCGGTGCGGTGGCCGGCGGCGTCGCACAGGTCCAGGGCGTCTGGGTGGAGCCGGCGTTCCGCGGCCGCGGCTGGTCGGAGTCGGGCATGGCCGCAGTGGTCGCCCTGACCCGCGCGTCCATCGCGCCGGTGGTGTCGCTGTACGTGAACGCCTACAACGAGCGGGCCGTCGCCGCCTACCAGCGGGTGGGGTTCGAGCAGGTGGGCACGTTCGCGACGGTGCTGTTCTGAGCTGCGCAGCTTCCCCTGGGGTCAGCGGAGCAGCTTGGACATCCGGCGGTCCGCGAGCGGCTTTCCGCCCGTCTGGCACGTGGGGCAGTACTGCATGCTCCGGTCGGCGAAGGACACCTCGTGCACGATGTCGCCGCACGGCGTCCCGTCCCACCCCGGGCACGGCTGGCCCGCGCGGCCGTGCACCCGCATGCCGCCGCGCTTGGCGTCCTTGAGCTCCTTGGCAGGCTTGCCCGACGCCGCCGCGATCGCCTCCGTGAGCACGTCGCCGATCGCCGCGTGCAGCCTGGCCGTCTCGTCCGGTGTGAACGACGCCGTCAGCTTGTACGGGCTGAACCTGCCCACGAGCAGGATCTCGTCGCTGTACGCGTTGCCGATGCCCGCGATCGAGCGCTGTTCCCGCAGCAGGCCTTTGACCTGCTGGTTCTTCGTGGACAGCAGATCGGCCAGCGTCTGCGTGGTGAACTCGACGGACAGCGGGTCGACGCCGAGGGACGCGATCATGTCGATCTCGGCGGGGTCGCGGACCACGTGCACCGCCAGCCGCTTGCGGGTTCCCGCCTCGGTCAGGTCGAAGCCGGAGCCGTCGTCGAGCCGCACGCGCAGCGCAAGGACCGCGCCCCGGCCGGAGCCGCCGAGAGACGGCCGTACCGGCTTGGTGGACAGTGCGTCCGACCAACGTACCCATCCGCCCCGCGAGAGGTGAAAGACCAGGTGGAGCGTGCCGCCGGGCGCAGGGTCGCGGGGGACCGGGTCGCGGGGGACCGGGTCGCTGGGCGCCGGGTCGCCGGGCGCCGGGTCGTCCGGCGCAGGCGCGACCACCACGTCCAGCCACTTGCCGTGCCGGCCGACGTCGGTCACCTCGCCTCCGACGAGCGCGCCGGTGGGTGGGTCGAACGTCTTGAGCGCGGCGATCGATCCGACCTCGACGGCGGCGACCGTGCGCCCAGAGGTCCGTGCGCGCAGGAAGTCGGCGAGCGCGGCGACCTCGGGCAGCTCCGGCATGGCCTCATCCTGCGAGACTTCCCGGGGCGGGGCAAGACCTGCGAAGCGTGGCCGAATCGCAACCTACGCCGGTTTCCGACCCTGGAGACCCTGGAGCAGGCGCCGAGCCGCAACTTGGGGGTCCTCCGAGGTGACTGGACGGGGCGAGCCGAAGGTTAGACGTCGATCTGCTCGGCGAACCGCAGGTTATGGGTCAACCAGGGCACCCGGAGGCGCGAAGCTTGCGGTTCGGCACCCCGCATGACGACTAACGTGCGGTTCGGCACCCACCCCAGACAGTGGGTAGGCCGCGGCTCAGCAATTCCGGCGAGCCGTAGCGGCCCTCGCGGATAGGCTGTCCCCCATGTCTTCCGCACGCCTCATCCAGGGCGACGTGCTCCGCATGTCGTCCCTCTTCGTCCGTACCCTGCGCGAGGACCCGGCCGAGGCCGAGGTCGCCAGCCACCGGCTCCTCGTGCGGGCCGGGTACATCCGCCGCGCCGCCCCGGGCATCTACTCGTGGCTGCCGCTGGGCCTGCGCGTGCTGGCCAAGATCGAGGCGATCGTCCGCGAGGAGATGGTCGCCATGGGCGGCCAGGAGGTGCACTTCCCGGCGCTGCTGCCGCGGGAGCCCTACGAGGCCACCGGTCGCTGGGAGGAGTACGGCCCCGCGTTGTTCCGGCTCAAGGACCGCAAGCAGGCCGACTACCTCCTCGCGCCCACGCACGAGGAGATGTTCGCGCTCCTGGTCAAGGACCTGTACTCGTCCTACAAGGACCTGCCGGTCACCCTGTTCCAGATCCAGACCAAGTACCGCGACGAGGCGCGCCCCCGCGCAGGCCTGATCCGCGGGCGCGAGTTCATCATGAAGGACTCGTACTCGTTCGACGTCAAGGACGAGGGCCTCGAGGTCAGCTACCAGAAGCACCGCGACGCGTACGAGAAGATCTTCCAGCGCCTCGGTCTGGACTACGTGATCGTCTCCGCCATGTCGGGCGCCATGGGCGGCTCCCGCTCCGAGGAGTTCCTGAGCCCGTCCCAGATCGGCGAGGACACCTTCGTGCGCTCGCCCGGCGGCTACGCCGCCAACGTGGAGGCCGTGGTCACGCCCGTCCCCGAGGCGATCCCGTACGACGACGCGCCCGCCGCCCACGTCGAGGACACCCCCGACACGCCCACCATCGCCACCCTCGTCGCGGTCGCGAACGAGAAGTTCCCTCGCTCCGACCGGCCCTGGACCGCCGCCGACACCCTGAAGAACGTGGTGCTCGCCCTGGTCCAGCCCGACGGCACCCGCGAGCTCGTGGTGGTCGGCCTGCCCGGCGACCGGGAGATCGACCTCAAGCGCATCGAGGCCACGCTCACGCCCGCCGAGCCGGAGCCCGCCACCGAGGAGGACTTCAAGAAGTTCCCCGGGCTGGTCAAGGGCTACATCGGCCCGCAGGCGCTCGGCCCCCAGGGCGAGCAGGTCGAAGGGCCCGACGGCGAGAAGGTCCCCGCGATCCGCTACCTCCTCGACCCCCGCGTCGTGCCCGGTACCCGCTGGATCACCGGCGCCAACGAGCCCGGTAAGCACGTGTTCGACCTCGTCGCGGGCCGTGACTTCACCGCCGACGGCACCGTCGAGGCCGCCGAGGTGCGCGCCGGCGACCCCGCCCCGGACGGCTCCGGCCCGCTGGAGCTCGCCCGTGGCATCGAGATGGGCCACATCTTCCAGCTCGGCCGCAAGTACGCCGAGGCGCTGGGCCTCGTCGTCCTCGACGAGAACGGCAAGCAGGCGGTCGTCACCATGGGCTCCTACGGCGTCGGCGTCACGCGTGCGCTCGCGGCGCTCGCCGAGGCCAACCACGACGAACGCGGCCTGGCCTGGCCCGCGCACGTCGCCCCGGTGCACGTGCACCTGGTCGCGGCGGGCAAGGGCGCCGAGGTGTTCGAGGCCGCCGAGTCCATTGCTACCGACCTCGCCGCCCGCGGCGTCGAGGTGCTCTACGACGACCGGGCCGGCAAGACGTCGCCGGGTGTGAAGTTCAAGGACGCCGAGTTGCTCGGCGCGCCGCTCGTGGTCGTGGTGGGCAAGGGCCTGGCCGACGGCGTCGTCGAGGTCCGGCCGCGCGTCGGCGAGGCGGAGCAGCTCCCGGTGGCCGACGTCGCGGCAGCGGTCGCGGACAGGGTGACGGCCCTCCTCGCCTGACGCCGCCGCCCCCGACCACAGCGGGTCAGGCGCGTTCCGGCAGGCCCGGGAACGGGACTGCCGGGGCGCCCCACTGGGTGGCGGCCAGGGCGGCGTCGGTGAGGAGCGCGACCAGGATGGCGCGCGTACCGGGTTCCGCGAGACCGATCAGGGTCGCGTAGTTCTGCGCGAGGTCCTCCTCGAGCCCGCGGGCGAGGTCCGGCGTCGCCATGTCCGGGTCGCGAAGCGCGTAGGCGACACGACGTGGGTCCTCCTCGGTCCCGTCGGTACCCGCCAGGACCGCCCAGGCCTGGGCCCGGGCGCGGTGCAGCCTGGCGCGGTCGTGGGCCCGGGTGCGGACCTCGCCGTCGGCCTGTGCCGCCCGCACCTCGAGGGCGTACCCCGCGGAGTCCTCGGCCAGGACCAGGGCGTCGAGCTCCTCCGCCGACAGGCCCGTCGGCACGGCGGCCGGACCCGTCTCGGCTGACGCCGGGGTCGCCGAGGCTTCGCTCGGCTCGGCACCGGACTCGGCGGGCTCGGGGATCTCGGTCGGGGGCAGTGCAGGGCCGCGCACACCCGCCAGCTGCGCGAGGTCCCTGGCATACAGCGTCTGCGCGGCGGAGATGGAGCCGAGCAGGCGGCCGAGCGGGCCCGCCTGCGCCTGGTCGGCGGCGGCCCGGGTGCGGGTGGCGGCGTCGCGCAACGACGTGACGACCGCCCGGGGCGTCTGTTCCGGCGTGGTCGCAGAGGGTGAGGCTCCGGCGTCCTCTGCCACGATGTCGCCGAGGCCGGAGTCGTACTCGCCCCCGAGCTGCTGTGCCTGCAAGGTCGTCGCCTCGGCGATGAGCTCGAGCTCGGCGGCGACGTCGGACTTGACCCCGTCGGCCGCGGCGGCGCCGTCGGCCTGGTCGGCGACGAGCAGCGCGTCGGCGACGGCGGTGCGCCGCACGACCTCCGCGGCGTCGGGGACCGGCTCGGTGGGTGGCGGCGTCTCGAGCCGCACGCCGCAACCTGAGAGAATGATCGCGCAGGTCAGGGCCAGCGCAGTCAGGGCCGACCGGCTTCGGGTGCTGGCCCTCGGGCCGTTGGCGTTCATCGAGGCCGATGATGCCATGTTCCAGCGGCCGATTCGTGCCCCGACGGACAGAGGTCAGGTCACGGACGTCACGTTCTACGCGAAGTGCTGAGGCCCGGCGCTTCGTTACGCTAGCCGTGGACAACAACAGCACATCGGTCGAACCGTTCCGGCTCGAACCGTGCCCCCGCACGTGGGGGAGCCGACGGGAGGCAATCGATGACACAGCAGGCGGATGCGGTCCGCGAGGTGGTAGGACCGGTGGTCGAGGCCGCGGGGCTGCACCTCGAGGAGGTGACCGTCGTCCAGGCGGGCGGCAAGTCGGTGGTGCGGATCACCGTCGACCTGCCGGACGATGCCCTGGGCAGCCTTGACTCCGACGCGCTCGGCGAGGTGGCGCGTGCCATCTCGGCGGCCCTGGACGAGGACGACGTCGTCGCGGGCGCCTACACGCTGGAGACCTCGACGCCGGGCACGTCCCGGCCACTGACCGAGCTGCGGCACTTCAAGCGCGCTCGGACCCGGCTGGTGACCCTGAAGATGATGGACGGCAGCCGCGTCGAGGGCCGGTTGACCGACGTGCTCCCGGACGGCGACGGTGACGTCCTGGTGCTCGACGGCGACAGGCGGATCCCGGTGGGCGACGTCCGCCGCGGGAAGGTCGAGGTCGAGCTCAAGAAGCTCGACGACGTCCAGGATGCCGAGGCATCGGAACTGGGCGAGAGTGCAGGTGAAGGCACCGACGACGACTCGGACGGTGCTGGTTCGGACGACACGACCGAGGGTCACCCCGGCCGCAACGAGGAAGGCTGACATGGACATCGACATGACCACCCTGCGGATGCTGGAGCGCGAGAGGGATCTCAGCCTGGACGTCCTCGTCGCGGCCATCGAGCAGGCGCTCCTCTCGGCCTACCACCGCACTCCGGACGCCTACAACCGGGCCCGCGTCGAGGTGGACCGCTCGTCGGGTCACGTCACGGTGTGGGCGCGCGAGGAGCTGCCCGTCGCCACCGACCCCGACGACCCCGAGGCGCGTCCCACCGTGGAGTTCGGGCCCGAGTTCGACGACACGCCGCAGGACTTCGGCCGTATCGCCACGGCCACCGCCCGCCAGGTGATCGTGCAGCGGCTGCGCGACGCCGAGGACGACCAGGTGCTCGGTACGTTCCGCGGCAAGGAGGGCGAGGTCCTTGCCGGCGTCGTCCAGCAGGGCCGCGACCCGCGGATGGTGCTCGTGGACGTGGGTGGCACGGAGGCGGTGCTGCCGCCGCACGAGCAGGTGCCGACCGAGGAGTACGTGCACGGCGAGCGGCTGCGTGCCTACGTGGTCGAGGTCAGCCGCGGGATGAAGGGTCCTCAGATCACGTTGAGCCGTACGCACCCGAACCTGGTGCGCAAGCTCTTCGAGCTCGAGGTCCCGGAGATCGCCGACGGCTCGGTGGAGATCACCGCCATCGCCCGTGAGGCGGGGCACCGCACCAAGATGGCGGTCCGCACCCGGGTGGCCGGGCTCAACGCCAAGGGCGCCTGCATCGGCCCGATGGGGGCCCGGGTGCGCGCGGTGATGGCCGAGCTGTACGGCGAGAAGATCGACATCGTCGACCACAGCGACGACCCTGCCGCGTTCGTGTCGAGCGCCCTGTCGCCCGCGCGTGTGTCTTCCGTCACAGTGGTCGACGCCGACATGCGTGCCGCGCGGGCCATCGTGCCCGACTACCAGCTGTCCCTCGCGATCGGTAAAGAAGGGCAGAACGCCCGTCTCGCCGCGAAGCTGACAGGTTGGCGCATCGACATCCGGTCCGACGAGGCTGCCGACGCCGACGCGGGTGGCACGGCCGCCGACGCGCAGGGCGGCCGGTAACGCCCGGTGGGTCGGCGCGGTAGACTGTCCGAGTCTGGGCCACGCGCCCGTCTTTCGACGTACCACGTACCTGGTTCAACAACGCCCGTCATGGGTCCAGTGCGTACGTGCGTCGGATGCCGGGGGCGCGACCAGCGGTCTGCACTCCTGCGTCTGGTGCTGGACGACTCGATGCATGATGACGCCGTGGCAGGTGCACGGCACATCGTCATCGACGTCCGTGCCTGCCTGCCGGGTCGCGGTGCCTGGGTTCACCCGGAGCCGCGGTGCCTGGAGCTCGCCGAGCGTCGCAGGGCCGTACCGCGCGCACTGCGCGTCGACGGGCCCCTCGACCTCGGTGAGGTACGAGCACATCTTGGCCAGTGAGTGCGAAGGCCGCAGGACCGTCCCGACCGGGCGCAACCGTGCGTCCGGCCGAACTATGCGATTCGTCGACAAGGAAGCGGGTCAGAAGCCGATGGGCACCCGATGAGTCCCCAGCGATGAGTACTCAGTACTAACGGTGGTCCTCCCTGTCTTGGGACGGACCGAGACAGGAGAGTTGTGGCAAAGGTCCGCGTCTACGAGCTCGCTAAGGAGCTCGGAGTGGAAAGCAAGGCCCTGCTGGCCGAGTTGAAGTCGGCAGGCGAATACGTCCGCTCGGCGTCGTCGACGCTCGAGCCGCCCGTCGTGCGGCGCATGCGCGACAAGTTCCCCGCCGGTGGCGGCGGCTCGTCCGACAAGGGCGCAGCGGCCAAGCCCGCGAGCAGCGCGCCCAAGCCGGCCGCGAAGCCGGCGGCCCAGAAGCCTGCCGCGTCGGCCCCGACGCCGGCTCCGGCCCCCGCGCCGGCACCGAGCAAGCCCGAGGCCGAGGCCGCGCCCACACCGGCGCCCGCCCCGAGCCCGAGCCCGAGCCCGACCCCGAGCCCCGCGCCGGCGGCACCCGCCCCGGCCCCGGCTCCGGCAGCCGACGAGTCCCCGGCGGCGCCTGCGGCGTCCGCCAAGCCGGCCGCGGGCCCCAAGCCCGGTGCGCCGAAGCCTGCCGCGGCTCCCAAGCCCGGTGCGCCCAAGCCGCCCGCAGCGCCCTCCGGCGCGCGTCCGGGTCGCGACGGCGGTCGTGGTGGCCGCCCCGGTGGCGGTAACCCGCGTCCGGGCAACAACCCGTTCGCGACGAGCCAGGGCATGCCCCGTCCGGGTAGCCGTGGTGGCCGCCCGGGTGCGGGCGCTGGTGCCGGCACCGGCACCAGCGATCGTCCGGCCGGCGGTAACCCGCGTCCGGGCAACAACCCGTTCGCGACGAGCCAGGGCATGCCCCGTCCGGGGCAGCGTCCCGAGCGCACCGAGGCTCCCAGCGGCGAGCGCTCGGGCGGTCCCCGCCCGGGTGGTCCCCGTCCTTCCGCGCCCCGCCCCGGTGGCACCGGTGGCGGCGGTCCGCGCCCGAATCCCGGCATGATGCCGGGCAAGACCTCCATGCCGCGTCCGGGCGACCGCCCGGCTCCGGGTGGCGGTCGTGGTCGTCCGGGTGGCGGCGGTGGCGGTCGTCCCGGCGCCGGTGGCGCCGGTGCGGGTGCTCCGGGTCGTCCCGGTGGCGGTGGCGGCTTCGGCGGCCCGCGTCGCGGTGCCGGCGGTCGTGGCGCGACGCAGGGTGCCTTCGGGCGCGCCGGCGGCAAGCCGGTCCGCGGGCGTAAGTCGAGGCGCGCGAAGCGCCAGGAGTTCGAGGCGATGCAGGCCCCGTCGCTCGGTGGCGTGCAGGTCCCTCGCGGCAACGGCACCACCACCGTTCGGCTGCGCCACGGCGCCTCGCTGAACGACTTCGCGGACAAGATCGACGCGAACCCGGCGGCGCTCGTGACCGTGCTGTTCCACCTGGGCGAGATGGCCACGGCCACGCAGTCGCTCGACGAGGACACGTTCGGCACCCTGGCCACCGAGCTCGGCTACCAGATCGAGATGGTCTCGGCCGAGGAGGAGGACCGCGAGCTGCTCGGGGCCTTCGACATCGACCTCGCGGCCGAGGCGGCCGACGAGTCCGACGAGGACCTGGCCGCACGTCCGCCGGTCGTGACCGTCATGGGTCACGTCGACCACGGTAAGACCAAGCTGCTGGACGCGATCCGCAAGTCGGACGTGGTGGCAGGCGAGCACGGCGGGATCACGCAGCACATCGGTGCGTACCAGATCACGCACGAGCACGAGGGCACCGAGCGTGCGATCACGTTCATCGACACCCCGGGTCACGAGGCGTTCACCGCTATGCGTGCCCGTGGTGCGCAGGTCACCGACATCGCGATCCTCGTGGTCGCGGCCGACGACGGCGTGATGCCCCAGACGATCGAGGCGGTGAACCACGCGCAGGCCGCAGGTGTGCCGATCGTGGTCGCGGTCAACAAGATCGACGTCGAGGGTGCGAACCCGGCGAAGGTGCGCCAGCAGCTCACCGAGTACAACCTGGTGGCGGAGGAGTACGGCGGCGACACGATGTTCGTCGACGTCGCCGCGAAGCCGGGCATCGGTATCGACGGCCTGGTCGAGGCAGTCCTGCTGACCGCGGACGCCGCCCTCGACCTGCGCGCCAACCCCTCGAAGGACGCGCGCGGCGTGGCCATCGAGGCGAACCTCGACAAGGGCCGCGGCCCGGTCGCGACCGTGCTGGTCCAGGCCGGCACGCTGCACGTCGGTGACGCGATCGTCGCCGGTACGGCCTACGGCCGCGTCCGTGCGATGTTCGACGAGCACGGCAACTCGGTCGAGGCGGCCACCCCGGCCCGCCCCGTCCAGGTGCTGGGTCTGACCAGCGTCCCGGGTGCCGGCGACACGTTCCTCGTGGCGCCGGACGACCGGACCGCTCGTCAGATCGCCGAGAAGCGCCAGGCGGCTGAGCGCGCGGCGACGCTGGCCAAGCGTCGCAAGCGGATCAGCCTCGAGGACTTCGACGTCGAGCTCAAGAAGGGCAAGGTCGAGAGCCTCAACCTCATCCTCAAGGGCGACGTGTCCGGTGCCGTCGAGGCACTGGAGGACGCGCTGCTCAAGATCGATGTGGGCGAGGAGGTCGAGCTGCGTGTCATCCACCGCGGTGTGGGTGCCATCACGCAGAACGACGTCAACCTCGCCACCGTCGACAGCGCCGTGATCATCGGCTTCAACGTGAAGTACGGCGAGCGCGTCGAGGAGCTGGCGGAGCGCGAAGGCGTCGACGTCAAGTTCTACTCGGTCATCTACCAGGCGATCGAGGACGTCGAGGCAGCCCTCAAGGGCATGCTCAAGCCGGAGTACGAGGAGGTCCAGCTCGGCTCCGCGGAGATCCGTCAGGTCTTCCGTTCCTCGAAGTTCGGGAACATCGCCGGTTCGGTCGTCCGTTCGGGCAGCATCCGCCGCAACTCGAAGGCGCGTGTGCTTCGCAACGGGACGGTCGTGGGGGACAACCTCACCATCGAGTCGCTGCGTCGCGAGAAGGACGACGTCACCGAGGTCCGCGAGGGCTTCGAGTGCGGTATCGGTCTCGGGTCGTTCAACGACGTCAACGAGGGCGACACCATCGAGACGTTCGAGATGCGCGAGAAGCCGCGCGTCTGACGCTGATGGCTCATTGAGTGCGGGGTATTCGCCCGGCCGGCTCGTCCGGCGGGGCGGATACCCCGCACTCACGCTGAAAGGATTGGTTCATGGTCGATAATCCACGGTCTCGCAAGCTCGCCGACCGCATCAAGGTGATCGTCGCGCAGATGATCGACACGAAGATCAAGGACCCGCGGCTCGGCTTCGTGACGATCACGGACGTCCGGGTGACCGGAGACCTGCAGAACGCCTCGGTGTTCTACACGGTCTACGGCTCGGACGAGGACCGCGAGGGAACGGCCGCCGCGCTGAAGAGCGCGACGGGCCTGATCCGATCGGAGGTCGGGAAGCAGACGGGTATCCGCCTGACGCCTACCGTCGAGTTCCACCTCGACTCCGTGCCCGACACCGCCGCCAACCTCGACGCCGCCCTGATCGAGGCTCGCAAGCGCGACGCCGAGCTCGAGGCGCTGCGTGCCGGTGCCCGGTACGCGGGTGACGCGGACCCCTACAAGAAGCCGCGCGAGGACGACGAGGTCGAGTGACCTCCGGCTCATCGCTCGCGCGTGACCTCGACGCCGCCTGCCGCCTCACCGGGACGCCCACGCTCCGGTCGGGCCAGGCGGCGTCGTCGTCTCCGGGCGCCGCGCGGCGCCCCCGAGTCACGAGATACTGGTACCCATGATTTCCCCCACCCCGCAGGCGCCGGTGCGCCGTCCCACGGCCGCCGACGGGTTCGTCGTCGTCGACAAGCCGCAGGGCTGGACCAGCCACGACGTCGTCGGGCGGATGCGACGGCTCGCCGGGACCCGCAAGGTCGGCCACGCCGGCACGCTGGACCCCATGGCGACGGGCGTGCTCGTGCTGGGTATCGGCAAGGCGACCCGCCTGCTCACGTACGTGGTGGGCGCCGACAAGGACTACGACGCCACGATCCGGCTCGGGGTGGCGACCACCACGGACGACGCGGAGGGCGCCGTCGCCGCGCTGGGGGACCCGAGCGCCGTCGAACGGGTGGACCGGGCCGCGCTGGACGCCGCTATCGCCGACCTCACGGGCGACATCCAGCAGGTCCCGACGAAGGTGTCCGCGATCAAGGTGGACGGCAAGCGCGCGTACGCGCTGGTCCGGGCGGGTCAGGAGGTCGAGCTCCAGGCGCGGCCCGTCACCGTGTCCCGGTTCGACGTCCTGGACGTCCGCGTCGCCACGGCGATCGTGCCCGACGGCGAGCCGGGTGACGTCTACGTGGACGGGCCCGCCGACGGGGATCCCGACGCGCGGCCGGACGTGGCGCCGACCGCGGCCGAACCGGGGAACGGTCCGACGCGCGAGATACCGGTGGTCGACGTGGACGTGCGCGTGACCGTGTCCTCCGGGACCTACGTGCGGGCCCTGGCGCGGGACCTGGGCACCGCGCTCGGCACGGGGGGGCACCTGACGATGCTGCGCCGGACCCGCGTGGGCGGCTACGAGCTGGCCGGCGCGCGCACGCTGGAACAGCTCGAGGCACAGGCCGACGCCGACGGCACGCTGGCCACGCTCCCGCTGGCCGAGGCCGCCCGGGCCACGTTCCCGGTGCGCGAGCTCGACGACGACGAGGTGCGCGCGCTCGGCTACGGCCAGTGGGTGCAGCCGTCGGGCCGCCCCGAGGTGATGGCGGCGCTGTCGCCGTCGGGCGCGCTGGTGGCGCTCCTGGAGGACACCCGCCGGCGGGGCGAGAACCTCGCCAAGCCGGTGCTGGTGCTCGCGCCGGCGAGCTGAGCCGCCGGCCGGCGATCCGATCCGGGGCGGGGCGGGCTCCGGCCGGGCACGCGACTTCGAAAACACGCCGTAGGCTTTTGGGGATCGGTGCGGACGTCGCGTGCGCGGCCCCGCACCAGCGCCACCCGATTCATGAGGAGCAACCCGCGTGCAGCTGTGGACGGACCTGGAACAGGTTCCCCCGGGATTCGGGCCATCAGTGGTGACGATCGGCAACTTCGACGGCGTCCACCGCGGCCACCAGGCGGTGCTCGACCGCATCCTCCGGCTCGCCCGCGGGGAGTCGGCCAGGGCCGTCGCCGTGACGTTCGAGCCGCACCCGTCCGCCGTGCACCGGCCCGAGTCGGCCCCCGAGCTGATCACCGGCCTGGAGGACCGTCTGGCGCTCATGGAGCGCACGGGCCTGGACGCGACGTTGCTCGTGAGCTACACGCTCGACTTCGCCGCCCAGACGCCCGAGGAGTTCGTCTCCCGGTACCTGGTGGACGGCCTCGGTGCTCGCACGGTGGTCGTGGGCCACGACGTGCGCTTCGGCAAGCAGAACGCCGGTACGCTGGCCACCATGGTCGAGCTCGGTGGCCAGCACGGGTTCGAGGTGGTCGCCATCGACGACGTCGGCGACTTCCCGCGGCCAGCGGGCGACGGGCACCACCGGTGGTCGTCGACGGCGGTGCGCGCGCTGCTCGCGGAGGGCGACGTCGACCAGGCCGCCGACGTGCTCGGCCGCCCGCACCTCGTACGCGGCACGGTGGTGCACGGTGACGCCCGTGGCCGGGAGATGGGCTTCCCGACCGCCAACCTCGGCGACATCACCGGGCTCGTGCCGGCCGACGGCGTCTACGCCGGATGGCTGCGCCGCGGCACCGCCGCCACCTGTGCGAGCCTCGCGGGGCCCGAGGGGGACCGGGCCGCCGTGTCGGGCGCCGGGATGGGCCAGGAGGAGATCCTGCCCGCCGCGATCTCCGTCGGCACCAACCCGACGTTCGACGGCGTCGAGCGCCGCGTCGAGGCGTACGTGCTCGACCGCACCGACCTCGACCTGTACGACCAGACGGTCGTGCTCGAGTTCGTGGCCCACCTGCGGCCCACGCTGCGGTTCGACGGCATGGAGCCGCTCATCGCCCAGATGAACGACGACGTCGCGCAGGCCAGGAAGATCCTGCGGCCGTAGGGCTCGGACAGGAAGTTGGCCGGGCGGGCGGCCGCAGAACCCTTGAGCCGCCACGCACGGAGCCACGCGGCTGGCTAAACTAAGATACGATCTTACTAAGATCCGATCTTAGTTTGGAGCGCCATGGATTTTCACGGTCGAGACTCGGACCTGCGCCGGCTCTCGAGACTCCTCGACGGTGTCGAGAGCAAGGCGGGAGCTACGCGGGGCAGGGCCGTGATCATGACGGGCCGTCGCCGTGTCGGCAAGTCGCGGCTCGCACAGGAGTTCTGTGATCGCACCGGTCGGGAGTACTTCATGTTCCAGGCGACGCGTGGCCGCAACGCGATGGCCGAGCGGCGTGATTTCCTGGCCGCGCTCACGCAGTCAGGTCTGAACGCACCCGCCATCTTCGCGCACCTGAGCCCGCCGGACTGGAACGGCACACTGCGTGCGCTGGCCGAGTTCCTGCCGGATGACAGGCCGACCGTGGTGGTGCTCGACGAAGTTCCTTGGCTCGTCGAGCAGGATGCCGAGTTCGAGGGAGCGCTGCAGACGGTCTGGGACCAGGACCTGTCGCAGAAACCGGTTCTCCTGATCTTGATCGGCAGCGACCTGTCGGTGATGGAGGCGCTGCAGACCTATGGGCGGCCGTTCTTCGGACGTGCGACGAAGCTCGACATCACACCGCTGAACGTGGCAGACGTCCAGGACATGACTGGACTGGGGGCCGCCGAGGCGATCGACACGCACCTGCTCACCGGAGGCTTCCCCGAGATCGTCCAGACCTGGGAGGCCGGGCAGCCCCGGGTGGAGTTTCTCCGAGGCATGGTCAGTGACCCGCTCTCGCCGCTGCTCGTCGCAGGTGAGCTGTCCCTGCTCGGCGAGTTCCCCGAGTCGTCGCGCAGCCGGGCCATCCTTGAAGCCATCGGTGACGGCGAGCGGACGTTCTCTGCCATCGCCGCTGCGGCCGGAAGCTCGGGCGCTCTGCCTGCCGGCACCTTGAACCCCCTGCTCAAGACCCTGGAGGCCAAGCGGATCGTCGAGACCGACCTACCGTTGTCGACGTCGTCCGACACAAAGAATAAGCGGTACCGCATCAGCGACTCGTACCTGCGCTTCTGGCTCGCCTTCTTGCGCCGCGCGATTCCGTTCGTCGAACGCGGGCGCAGCGACGTGGCGCTGGACCGGATCGAGCGGTCATGGTCCACCTGGCGCGGTCGGGCCGTGGAACCACTCGTCCGGGAATCGTTGCTGCGCATCTTGCTGGACTCCCGGTGGCCCGAGGTCGAAGCGGTCGGGGGCTGGTGGAACCGGCAGAACAACCCCGAGGTCGACCTGGTCGGCGCGGACCGCACGCCCACGGCGCGGCGCGTGGAGTTCCTCGGGTCGGTGAAGTGGTACGAGACCGCCAGCTTCGGAGCGCACGAGCTCAAGGAGCTCGCCCGAGCCCGTGGCGCTGTGCCAGGTACGGGCGATGCCACACCCCTGGTCGCCGTCTCACGGTGCGGCGTGGATCCGGGACTCCCGCTGGCGGCGCACTGGGGTCCGGACGAGATCGTCGGCGCCTGGCGACAAGGACCCGACCGGGAGACCTTTCCCTGGCTCGCGCGTTGAGGTGGACATGACGTCACTCGAACTGACCGACCTGCTCGTCGGCTACGGCGGCCACGCCGTCTGCCCGCCGGTCTCGCTCACCCTGAGCCCCGGCGACGTCGTCGCCGTGATCGGTACCAACGGCACCGGCAAGTCCACCCTGCTGCGTACGGTGCTCGGGCTGCAGGAGCCGCTGTCCGGCACGGTCAGCGCCTTCGGGCGCGCCGTCGACGAGCGTGAGCGGCACTTTCGCGCCCGGGTGGCGGGCGTGCTGGACGACGACGCGTTCTTTCCCGGCGTGACCGTCCGCGAGCACCTCGTGCTCACCGCGCGCGGCCACGGTGTGCCCGACGCCGGCGCGGTCACCGACCAGGTGCTGGACCACGTGGGCATCACCGGACACGGCGGCGCCATGCCGCACACCCTGTCGTCCGGGCAGCGCCGCAGGTTCCTGCTGGCCAGCGCTCTGGTGCGCCCGCGCGACCTGCTCGTCCTGGACGAGCCGGAGCAGCGCCTCGACACCGCCATGCGCGCCCGGCTCGCCGACCTGCTGCGTGCGGAGGCCTCCGCTGGCACCGCGGTCCTGTTCGCCACGCACGACGACCGGCTCCTGGCCGGGACCGGCGCCGGCGCGCTGTACCTGTCCGACGACGGCGCCGCCATGGTGCCGCCGGCAGAGGCGCCGGGTGTGCTGGCGGGCTTCCGGTGACGGGCGGGCAGACGGACATCGCAGCGGACCAGCCGGCGCTCCCACGGCCCGTCGGGTACGAGGACGAGCGCCTTACGGGCGCCGAGCTGCGCCGCCTGACTGCACGCGTCCGGGCGCACAACCTCCCTGCTGAGGCGGGCCGGGTCGCCATGGACGTCGGCGAGGTCGTGGTCTCCCTCGCGCTCGTCGCGCTGTACGTGTGGGGGTTCGGCGCGCCCGTGCGGGAGGTGCTCGAGTCCGACGCCACCGGGTTCGGACTGGGGCCCGGCCTGGTCCAGGCACTGGTCCTCGCGCTGGCGGCCATCGCGGGCACGGTGCTCGCCCTACGGCTCGGGCCGGCCGGCCTGCCCGCCGCCGGGGTGCGCTGGTGGGTGCCTACCCCGGCCGACCGGGCCGGGCTGACCTCGCCGTCCGTGGTACGCACGGTGCTCATCGGGGTCGGCGCGGGCCTCGTCGTCGGCGGCCTGCCCGCGGCGTTCGTGGGTGTCGGCCTCGCCGGGATCCTCGTCGACGCGGCACTCGGCGGGGCCCTCGGGCTCCTGGTCGTCGCCGGGACCGGTGTGCTGCAGGTGACCGGGGCGGCGTCGGGCAGCGTGCCGGGGCGGGTGCTCAACCTCCTGCTCGCCGCGGTGCCGCTGGCCGGGCTCGGCGTGGCCCTCTGGGCACCGGGATGGACCGCCTGGGCCGTGCCGTGGCCCGTGCCCACGGGGCTGGTCGTGGCCGGGGGCGCGGCGCTCGCCTTCTGGGCCACCCGTCTGCACCGCCTGCGGGCGGGCGAGCTCCGGGACCGCGCGTCGGCGGCGATGCAGGTCTCGGCAGCCCTGCTCTCGCTCGACAGCGGCGGCATGAGCCGCGCGCTCGGCGCGGGCCGGACGGCGTCCCGCGTGCTGCCCTCGCTCCCCGGAACGGCGCGCGGCCCAGCCGGTGCCCTGCTCGCCGCGGACGCCACGCTCCTTGCCCGCTCGCCGTCCGCGCTCGCCGGCCTGGTCGCGCTCGCCGCGACCGGGGCCTTCCTCGTGCAGGTGCCGGCGCTGGCCGGCGGGATCGGGCTGTGGGCGGTCCTCGCCCTCGCCGGGTACGCGGGGGCGATCGCCGGTGCGGTGGGCCCCCGGTCGGCGGGGGAGAACCCGCGCCTGGACTCCCTGGTGCCGCTGGGCGCCCGTGCCACCCGGGCCGTTCGGACGGCGTGGCCGGTGCTGACCTCCGCGGTCGTCCTGCTGGCCGTCGCCGCGGCGGTCGGGGGCGGGCCGTGGCTCCTGCTGGGCGGCCTCTCCGCCGTCGTGCTCGGGGCCGCCGCCGTGCGGACCGCCTATCGCGGGCCGGTGCCGTGGGACGTCCCGATGATCGCCACGCCGGCGGGTGGCGTGCCCACCGGACTGGTGCTGCACCAGCTCAAGGGCCTGGACCTGGCAGTGCTCGGCACCCTCCCGCTGGCGTGGGTGGTGGTCTCCGGGACGGTGCTGCCCTCGATGATCGCGCTGCAGGCGGCGTTCGCCGTCGGCGCGGTGCTGTGGGCGGTGCACGTCAAGCGCACCGACTGACCGGGCGGTCCGGTCGTGGGCCGCCCGATGTCACAGCTGACGCCGCGTCAGCGGGCGGGCAGGTCGCCTCAACACTGGTAATGTTGTATTGCCGTCTGAACGGCCGCGGATCGAGAGCGCCCGGTGAACAAGTCCCGGAGCACCGCGCAACGACACTGAAGGAGAGCCATGCCGCTCGACACTGCCACGAAGCAGCAGATCATTTCCGAGTACGGGACCAAGCCGGGCGACTCGGGCTCACCGGAGGTGCAGATCGCGCTCCTCACGCAGCGCATCAAGGACCTCACCGAGCACCTCAAGGAGCACAAGCACGACCACCACAGCCGTCGTGGTCTGCTGCTCCTCGTGGGCCAGCGCCGTCGTCTCCAGGGTTACCTCAAGGGGATCGACATCGAGCGCTACCGCGCCCTCGTCGACAAGCTCGGCCTGCGCCGCTGACATGACGCCCACCAGCCCGGCCCCCGCTGCGGGGGCCGGGCTGGTCTGGTGAGATGCTGTAGTACGACAACACAACCGCGCCGCCCGTGACCTCGTCCGGTCTTCGGTAGTGGCTTCCCGAACCCCTCGCCTGTGGCGAGCGGTGGTTCGGTAGGCCTCGATCGATGACCGTCGGGTACGGGGGCGTTCCGAGAGAACACCCAACAGAAGGAGGGCACCCGTGGAGGGTCCCGAGATCCAGTTCGCCGAGGCCGTCATCGACAACGGTCGCTTCGGCACCCGCACCGTCCGGTTCGAGACCGGACGCCTCGCCAAGCAGGCCGGTGGCGCTGTCGCCGCGTACCTCGACGGCGAGACCATGCTGCTGTCGACCACGACGGCCGGCAAGCACCCCAAGGACCAGTTCGACTTCTTCCCGCTGACGGTGGACGTCGAGGAGCGGATGTACGCCGCCGGGCGCATCCCCGGCTCGTTCTTCCGTCGTGAGGGTCGCCCGTCGACCGACGCGATCCTGACCTGCCGCCTGACCGACCGCCCGCTGCGCCCCCTGTTCGTCAAGGGCCTGCGTAACGAGGTCCAGGTCGTCCTGACGGTCATGGCGCTGCACCCCGACGACGCGTACGACACGCTGGCGATCAACGCCGCGTCGGCGTCGACCCAGATCTCCGGCCTGCCGTTCGACGGCCCGATCGGTGCGGTCCGCATCGCTCTGGTCGACGGCCAGTGGGTCGCGTTCCCCAAGTACTCCGACAAGGAGCGCGCGGTCTTCGACATGGTCGTGGCCGGCCGTGTCGTCGGCGACGACGTGGCGATCGCCATGATCGAGGCCGAGGCCACCGACAACGCGTGGAACCTCATCAAGAGCGAGGGTGTCGCGGCGCCGACCGAGGACGTCGTCGCAGAGGGCATCGAGGCGGCAAAGCCGTTCATCAAGGCCCTGTGCGACGCGCAGGCGCACCTCGCCGCGCAGTCCGCCAAGGAGACGCAGGACTTCAAGCTCTTCCCGGACTACCAGGACGACGCGTACTCCGCCGTCGAGGCGGCAGTCGCCACCGCGACGCGCGAGGCGCTCACCATCGCGGACAAGCAGGACCGCGAGAACACGCTGGACGGCATCAAGGCCGGCCTGCAGGAGCAGCTGGCCGGGCAGTTCGAGGGCCGCGAGAAGGAGCTGTCCGCAGCTTTCCGCTCGCTGCAGAAGCAGCTCGTCCGCCAGCGCGTGCTCACCGACGGCGTCCGCATCGACGGCCGTGGCCTCGCGGACATCCGCACCCTCTCGGCCGAGGTCGAGGTGCTGCCCCGCGTGCACGGCTCGGCGATCTTCGAGCGCGGCGAGACCCAGATCCTGGGTGTCACCACGCTGAACATGCTCCGCATGGAGCAGCAGATCGACTCGCTCGGTCCGGAGACGCGCAAGCGCTACATGCACAACTACAACTTCCCGCCGTACTCGACCGGTGAGACGGGCCGCGTGGGCAGCCCGAAGCGCCGCGAGATCGGCCACGGAGCGCTCGCCGAGCGTGCCCTGGTGCCGGTCCTGCCGAGCCGCGAGGAGTTCCCGTACGCGATCCGCCAGGTGTCCGAGGCGCTCGGCTCCAACGGTTCGACCTCCATGGGCTCCGTGTGCGCGAGCACGCTGTCGCTCCTGAACGCCGGTGTGCCGCTGCGCGCCCCGGTCGCGGGCATCGCGATGGGCCTCGTGTCCGACACGGTGGACGGCGAGACCCGTTACGCCGCGATGACCGACATCCTGGGCGCCGAGGACGCGTTCGGTGACATGGACTTCAAGGTCGCCGGCACCAAGGAGTTCGTCACGGCCATCCAGCTCGACACCAAGCTCGACGGCATCCCCGCCTCGGTGCTGGGTGCTGCGCTCGGCCAGGCCCGCGACGCCCGCCTGACCATCCTCGAGGTGCTCGACGAGGCGATCGACACGCCCGACGAGATGTCCCCGAACGCCCCGCGCGTCATCACGGTGAAGGTGCCTGTCGACAAGATCGGCGAGGTCATCGGCCCGAAGGGCAAGATGATCAACCAGATCCAGGAGGAGACGGGCGCGGACATCTCCATCGAGGACGACGGCACCGTCTACATCGGTGCCACCGACGGCCCGTCGGCCGAGGCCGCCCGCGCGGCGATCAACGCGATCGCCAACCCGCACGTCCCCGAGGTGGGCGAGCGGTTCGTCGGCACGGTCGTCAAGACGACGTCGTTCGGCGCCTTCATCTCGCTCTCCCCTGGCAAGGACGGTCTGCTGCACATCAGCCAGATCCGCAAGCTCGTGGGCGGCAAGCGCGTCGAGAACGTCGACGACGTGCTGTCCATCGGCCAGAAGGTCCAGGTCGAGATCGGTGAGATCGACCCCCGCGGCAAGCTCTCGCTGGTCGCCGTGACCGACGAGGACGAGGCGGCTCCGGCCGACTCCGCGAAGGCGGACGACACCGCATCTGTGCCGGCTGACCTGGACGCCTGACATGACGTGGCACCTCCCGCTCGTCCCTGCGGGCGAGCCCGGTGCCGAGCTGACCGCCGGGCAGGACGGGGCGACGATTCGTCGCTCCGTCCTGCCCGGCGGTGTCCGTGTACTCACCGAGAACATGCCGGGCCAGCGCTCGGCCACGATGGGTGCGTGGATCGGCGTCGGCTCACGGGACGAGACCGACGGCCACTTCGGCTCGACGCACTTCCTGGAGCACCTGCTCTTCAAGGGGACCGCCCAGCGGTCCGCGATGGACATCGCCGAGGCGTTCGACGCCGTCGGCGGTGAGGCGAACGCGGCCACCGGCAAGGAGCACACCTGCTACTACGCGCGGGTGCTGGACTCCGACCTGCCGATGGCGGTCGACGTCATCTCCGACATGCTCACCTCCGCGCGGCTCGACACCGACGAGCTCGAGACCGAGCGCGGCGTGATCCTCGAAGAGCTCGCGATGGACGACGACGACCCGACCGACGTCGCGCACGAGCGGTTCTCCGCCCTCGTCCTGGGCGACCACGCGCTGGGCCGCCCCATCGGCGGCACGCCCGAGACGATCAACGCCGTCCCGAGGGACGCCGTCTGGGACCACTACCGCTGGAACTACCGGCCGGAGACCCTCGTGGTCACGGCCGCGGGCGGGATCGACCACGACAAGCTCGTGCACCAGGTCACGCAGGTGCTGGCCGACGGCGGGTGGGACCTCGACGCGGCCACCGCACCGTGCGACCGCCGGGTCTCCACCGAGGACCGGACGGGTGTGCCGGAGGCGGGCGCGGAGCTGACCGTCACCCGCCAGGTCGAGCAGGCCAACATCATCGTCGGCTCGACGGGCATCGCGGCGACGGACGACCGGCGCTTCGCGCTGTCCGTGCTGAACGCGGTGCTGGGCGGGGGCATGTCGTCCCGGCTGTTCCAGGAGATCCGCGAGAAGCGAGGCCTGGCGTACTCGACGTACTCGTTCGCCTCCGCGCACGGTGGGCTCGGGACGTTCGGCCTGTACGCGGGCTGCGCGGCGGCCAAGGTGGACCAGGTGACCGACCTGCTCGTCGAGGAGCTCGAGAAGCTCGCGCACGACGGGATCACCGAGGCCGAGCTGAAGCGGTCGATCGGCCAGCTCTCCGGCGGTACGGTGCTCGGGCTGGAGGACTCCGGTGCGCGGATGAGTCGCCTGGGCAAGGCCGAGCTCGTGTACGGCGACCTGCTCTCGCTGGAGGAGTCGCTGGAGCGCATCCAGTCGGTCACGGCGGCGGACGTCCGGTCCCTGGCCGAGGACCTGGCGGCGCGCCCGAGGTCGATCATCCGAGTGGGCCCGTTCGACAACTGACCCGTTGAGTGCGGGGTATCTGTCGAATCGGGGCGTTCGATCCGACAAATAGCCAGCACTCAACGGAGGACAAGGTGGTAGATCGTGAGTGACATCAAGGTTGCCGTGATTGGCGCCGGCGGGCGCATGGGGACGCAGGCGTGTGCGGCGGTCGAGGCCGCGGACGGCCTCGAGCTGGTGGCGAGGCTGGACCACGGAGACACGATCTCCCGGGGCACGCTCGCCGGGGCCGACGTCGCCGTGGACTTCACCGTTCCCGCCGCCACCGAGGCCAACGTGCACGCGGTGCTCGACGCCGGCGCGCACGCCGTGGTGGGCACGACCGGCTGGGACGACGACTCGCGCGCCCGCGTCGCCGCACACCTCGCCGAGCTGTCCCCCAGGGGGACGGGCGGCCGGGAGGCGCTCGGTGTGCTCATCGCCCCGAACTTCGGGCTGTCGGCGGTGCTCGCGATGACGTTCGCCGCGAAGGCCGCGCGCTACTTCGAGTCGGCGGAGGTCGTCGAGCTGCACCACCCGAACAAGGTGGACGCGCCGTCGGGCACCGCGCGGCACACCGCAGCGGCCATCGCCACGGCCCGCGCCGAGGCGGGCCTCGGGCCGTCGCCCGACGCGACCGAGGCGGGCTGGGAGGCGCGAGGGGCCGACGTCGACGGGGTGCGCGTGCATGCCGTGCGGCTGCGCGGGCTCGTGGCGCACGAGGAGATCCTCTTCGGCAACGAGGGTGAGCAGCTCATCATCCGGCAGGACTCGTTCGACCGGGCCTCGTTCATGCCCGGCGTGCTGCTCGCGATCCGGTCGGTGGTGTCGCGGCCGGGGCTGACCGTCGGGCTCGAGCACGTGCTGGACCTGTCGTGAGCGAGCCGGAGACCGGTCGTTCGGACCAGAGCCCGCGCACGCCACCGGCGTCGGGCCGGAAGATCCCCAAGGGCCTGCCGGGCACGCTGGCCGTGACGCTGCTGCTCGTGCTGTACGTGTGGCAGATCGCCGGTCGCGGCGTAGCGATGGTCCGCACGGGCGAGCCGGTCCTGATCGGCATCGGCCTGGGCGTGCTGATCATCCCGCTGCTGGTCATCGGGCTGATCGTCCGCGAGTTCCGGCTGGCTGCGACGGTGCAGCGGATGGCGGACACGCTGTTCGCGGAGGGGAACCTCCCCGCGGACGACCTGCCGCGCTCGCCCGGCGGGCGCATCGACCGGTCGGCCGCCGACGAGGCCTTCGAGCCCCGCCGGGCGGCGGTCGAGGCGGCCCCCGAGGACTGGCGCGCCTGGTACCACCTGGCCTTCGCCTACGACGCGGCGGGCGACCGTCGCCGGGCGCGGGAGTCGCTGCGCAAGGCGGCAGGCTTCTACCGGACGGCGTAGCGCGCGACCATCGTGGCGACCGCGTCGTCGACGGCGCGGGCCGTCTCGGCGTCGGAGGGGTTCCAGCCGACGACGGTCAGGCGGGGCCAGAACGTGAAGTTCGAGATCATCCCCATGAACTGGGTGGTGGCGGCCACCGGGTCCTCGATGCGTGCCGCCCCGGAGTCGTGCTCAGCGGCGAGATACCGCCGCACCGAGTCGAAGAACGGCATCTTGCCGACGTCGAAGTGGGTCTCGGCGAGCCCTGGGAAACGCGGCATCTCGGCGATGACGATGCGGTACAGGCCCACCATCTCAGGCCGGGACATCAGGGCCGCGTACCTGCGCCCGTACTCGGCCAGCCCGCCGCTGAGGTCGCCGGACGCCGGCTCGGGGCGCTCGTCGCCGCCCGGGTTCCAGTGCTCCTCGACCATCGACTCGAACAGTTGAGCCTTGGTGGGGAACTGCTTGAACAGCGTGGCCTTGGACACCTCCGCGGCCTCGGCCACCCGGGCCAGCGACGTGCCGGCGTAGCCGTTGTCCAGGAACAGGCTGGTGGCGGCGGCGATGATCGCCGCGCGCTTCTGCTCCGCGAGCTGCTGGTGGTACGTCCCGGTGCCGGTCGCCATGGGCCCATCATGCCTCAGGCTGTGAGGTGAGTCGCTTGACTCACCTCTACGGCCGTGCCTACTCTGATCGAGAGGTAAGTCGCTCGACTCACAACTAGCAAAGGACCGGTCCGTGCAGCGATTCGAGAACAAGACAGTCATCGTCACCGGCGCCGGGGGCGGCATGGGCGTCAGCCACGTGCGCGCGTACCACGCGGAGGGCGCCAACGTGGTGATCGCCGACCGAGACACCGAACGGGGCGCGACGCTCGCCGCCGAGCTGGGGGAGCGGGCCGTGCACGTGGCGCTGGACATCACCAGCGAGGCGCAGTGGGCGGCGGCCGTCGTGACCGCCGAGAACCGGTTCGGTCCCGTCTCCGTGCTCGTGAACAACGCGGGGATGCAGCAGTCGGCGGCGCTGATCGAGGACATGGGCGCCGAGGCGTTCCGGCGCACGCTGGAGGTCAACGTGACCGGCCAGTTCTGGGCATCCGCGCGGTGACGCCGTCCATGCGGCGCGGTGGCGGGGGCGCCGTCGTCAACATCTCCTCGACCATGGGCAACGTCGGCACGGCGTACTACGCGGCCTACACGGCCAGCAAGTGGGCGGTGCGCGGCCTGACCCGGTCGGCCGCGCTGGAGCTGGGCCGCGACGGGATCCGGGTCAACTCGGTGCACCCCGGAGTGGTCTCCACGCCGCTGATCACCACCCCGGCCGCCGAGGGCGAGCGTCCCATCGCGGACTTCTACTCGCCCGAGCCGTTCGCCGTGCCGCGGCTGGGGGAGCCGGCCGAGCTCTCACAGCTCGTGCTCTTCCTGACCTCGGCGGACGCCGCGTTCGCGACGGGCTCGGAGTTCGTGCTCGACGGCGGCCTGCTGCTCGGGCCGGCCCTGCGCTACGAGACCGAGACCGAGGCCGCGAACGAGACCGAGGCCGCGTGATGGACGACGCCGTACGACGGGCCGTCGAGATCACCCCGGCCGCCTCGACCCGGCAGCGGGTCATCGACATCACCACGACGGGCCGGCGTACCGGCCTGCCCCGCCGGATCGAGATCTTCTTCTACCACGTGGCCGGACGCGTCTACCTGTGCAGCGGCACGGTCGACCGGCCGAGCTGGTACGTCAACCTGGTGGCCGAGCCGGCCCTCACCTTCCACCTCAAGCACGGCGTGCGGGCGGACCTGCGGGCCATGGCACGGCCGGTCACCGAGGAGCCGGAGCGGCGCGCGGTGCTGTCCGAGATCGTCGCCGACCTGAACCAGCCCGCCAACCCGGGCCACCTGGCCCAGCCGGTCGACCTGGAGGACTGGGTGCGCCGGACACGGCTGGTCGAGGTGACGTTCCTGGACTGACCGGCGCCCCCCGCGGCAGGGTGGACTCGTCCGCGGGCGATCGGCAGCCGGTACCTCAGAGCGCCCGCAGGCGTTCGAGCAGCGGCCCAGCGGCCTCCGCGAGGAACCGGTCCTGGTTGTGGTCGCCCACCTGCACGATCGAGAGATCGGTGAAGCCGGCGTCCAGGAACGGCCGGGCGCTCTCGGCCAGCTTGTCCAGGTCCGGCCCGCACGCGATCGACGACGCCACGTCCTCCGGCCGCACGAACTGCGTGGCTCCGGTGAACCCGGCGGGGGTCGGCAGGTCGGCGTTCACGGACCAACCGCCGCCGAACCAGCGGAACTCGGCGTGGGCGCGCTCGATCGCCTTCTGCTCGTCCGGGTCCCAGCACACCGGGAGCTGACCGAACGCGCGCGAGCCGCCCGGGTGCTTGTCGTTCCAGCCCTTGACCACCTCCGCGTCGGGCGTCGCCTGGACCAGGTGGTCGCCGAGCGGGGCGAACCGCTTGACCCCGTGCTCGCCGGACACCGCGATGCCGAGCTGGACCCCGGCGTCCGGCACGTCCCAGAGCCGCGCCGAGTCGACGCGGAAGTGCTGACCCTCCCAGGTGACGAGCTCGCCGGTGAGGAGCTCCCGGATGATGTGGATCGCCTCCTCGAGAAGGTCGTGCCGCACGGCGATGCTGGGCCAGCCGTCGCCGATCACGTGCTCGTTGAGGTTCTCCCCGGCGCCGAGACCGAGGACGAAGCGGCCGCCGGCCAGGAGCTGGAGCGTCGCCGCCTGCTGGGCCACCACCGCCGGGTGGTACCGCATCGTCGGACAGGTCACGAAGGTCATCAGCTCGACCCGGTCGGTCGCCTGGGCGACGGCTCCCAGGAGCACCCACGCATTGGGCGCATGCCCCTGCTCGGTCAGCCAGGGGGAGTAGTGGTCGCTGGAGAGCTCGAAGTCGAAGCCGGCCTCCTCGGCGGCCACGGCGTACCGCAGCAGCTCGCGCGGCCCGCTCTGCTCGGTCATGAGGGTGTACCCGATGCGCATGGGGGCTCCTTCCTGCGTCTTCCTCATGACGATAGGCAGGGTGGTTGCCGCTCGCCCCTCGGCTCTCCGCGGTCCGGGCGGCATCCCGACAGCGGAGACATCCGGCGTGCGAGAGCCGTCGATCCGCGCCAGTATTTCGAGCGTGACCAACCGCCCCGATCGCCCGCCGGCTCGCCACTGGGGCGCGGCGGTGCTGGTCCTGGCGCTGGTCGGCGTGCTGGCCGGGTGCGGGCCGGCGGCCACCCGGACCGACGACGCCGACGTGCTCGGCAGCGTCTCCGACCATCTCGAGGACGCGAGCTCGGCGGTCGCGTCGGCAGAGCTCGCCGTGCGGGGCAGTGCCGCCGGACGGCTCCCCGCCGTGACCGCGGACGTGGTGGTCGGGGACGCCGCGGAGACCGCGACGGGGGCCGTGCACGGGATCGGGACGGTCGTGCTCTCCACCGCCGACGCCGAGAAGGTGCGGGGCGACGCGCTCGACGCCGCCTCGGACGCCGTCGGTCCGGTCGCGGCCGCCCGCACCTGGCTGGGCCGCCCGTCGTCGTCGGCCGACGACGTGCTGCGCGCGCTCGACGACGCGGCCACCGCGCTCGACGAGGCGAGCGGTGCCGTGCGGCACGTCCAGTGGGCGCGGACGGCGCCATGAGGAGCCGCCTGCTGGCCGTGGCCCTCGGTGTGCTCACCGCGATCGGCGGATTCCTCGACGCGGGGGACATGGTCACCAACGCCGTCGTGGGCTCGCGGTTCGGGCTCTCGCTGGCCTGGGTCGTCGTGGTCGGCGTCGTGGGCATCTGCGTCTTCGCGCACATGTCCGGCAAGGTCGCCGCGGTGTCCGGCCGGGCGACGTTCGAGATCATCCGGGAGCGGCTCGGGCCGACGACCGCCGGGCTGAACCTGGTGGCCAGCCTCGCCGTCACGGTCCTGACCCTCGTCGCAGAGGTGGGTGGTATCGCTCTCGCGCTGCAGCTCGCGAGCAGCGTCGACCACCGGCTCTGGGTCCCGGTGGCGGTGCTGGCGGTGTGGCTCGTCCTGTGGCGCGTGAAGTTCAACCTCATGGAGAACGCCACGGGCCTGATGGGCCTGGCGCTGGTCGGGTTCGCGGTAGCGGTGTTCCTGCTCGGCCCAGACTGGGGCGAGCTCGGCGCGCAGCTGGTCCCGGACGTTCCCGCGCAGGAGAGCGTGGGGACGTACTGGTACTTCGCCGTGGCGCTGTTCGGAGCTGCCATGACGCCGTACGAGGTCTTCTTCTTCTCGTCGGGCGGCGTGGAGGACTCGTGGACCGTGAAGGACCTCGCGACGTCCCGCCTGAACGTGCTGGTGGGCTTCCCGCTCGGCGGGCTCCTGTCGATCGCCATCGCGGCCGGCGCGGCCATCGTCCTGCTGCCCACGGGCATCCAGGTCGACTCGATTTCCCAGCTCACCCTGCCGGCCGCTGAGGCGGGTGGCACGCTGCTCGTGGCGGTGGTGATCGTCGGGATGGTGGCGGCGACGTTCGGCGCCGCGCTGGAGACCGCGCTGTCGACCGGGTACACGCTCTCGCAGTACCTCGGCTGGTCGTGGGGCAAGTTCCGCCGCCCAGCGGGGGCTCCCCGGTTCCACCTGGCGATGATCGTGGCGCTCGTCGTCGCGGTCGGCGTCCTGATGACCAACGTGGACCCGATCGCCGTCACCGAGTACTCGGTGGTCTTCTCGGCCGTCGCGCTGCCCCTGACCTACCTGCCGATCCTCGTCGTCGCCAACGATCCCGAGTACATGGGCGAGCACGTCAACGGGCGGTTCATGAACGTGCTGGGCACGGTGTACCTGGTCATCCTCGTGGTGGCAGCGGTCTCGGCGATCCCCCTGATGATCGTGACGGAGGCGGGCGGATGAGGCGCTCCCGGACCGGCCCGCGCGACGCGGACTGCCTCCCCGAGCCGCCGCAGCCCGGGCGGGTCCTGGACGCGCGGCTGCACCTCCTGGACCGGCAGGTGCTCGACGTCGATGGCACGCCGGTGTGCACGCTCGACGACCTCGAGCTCGACGTGGTCGCCGGTTCCCGCCCGGCTGCGGGACCCGACCGGAGCCCGGGCTCCGGCGACCAGCCGCCGATCGACGGCAGCGTCCCCGTCGTCATCACCGCGCTGCTCACCGGCCCCGTCCTCGGCACACGGGTGTTCGGCGGACGCCCGCCCGTGTCCCGGTGGCACCGGCTGCCGTGGTCGCACGTGACGGACCTCAGCTCGGCGGTGCACCTGGGCGTGAGCGGGTCGCGCTTCGACGCGACCTGGCTCGAGCGCTGGGTGCGCAACCACATCATCGGCCGCATCCCCGGCGGCAACCACGATCCGGAGGGCTCAGGATGAGGAGACGACGGTGATCGCCTCGGACCTGCTCGACAAGCCCGTGCACGACGCCGGAGGGGCGCACGTCGGCTGGGTGGTCGACCTGCGGTTCGTGCTCGACGGGACCCCGGACACGCACCTCGCCCGCGCGCGGCTGCACGGGCTGGTGGTCTCCCCACGCACCCGGACGTCGTTCATGGGCTTCGAACGGTCGAGCGTGCGCCACCCGTGGCCGATCGCCCCGCTCCTGCGGTGGCGGCACCGCGGGACGTTCCTCGTGCACTGGCCGGACGTAGCCCAGGTGCCCGCACCGCAGGACGGCGCCGCGCCGGAGCGGGGCGCCGTCGTCGTGCTCCGTGCCGGATACACCTGCTACGAGCCGGAGCTCTGACGAGGGCAGGGCCGGTGTCCGGCTCCGTCCTCGTCGAAAGCAGTCCCCTGCGAGTCGGTGCGCGAGGTGCCAGCTTCTAATTGCGCTACGCCGACTGACTGACGTGCGAGGGCCGCCGGAGGCCAGGAGAGGGCCGTCACCTGCGACCTTGATCACGATCAGCCGCTGAGGGTAGAGCGCACCCGGAGCCGGTTGTTTGAATTGACGCCGCTGCGATCGGCGGTACTCGCCAGCGGCGTCCCCCTGACTTGAAAGTTCTCGTGCTCCTCCCTGCCTTTTTCAGCGCGCGGCTCCGCGCGCTGCGTGTGAAGCCCGTACAAACCGACCCGGCCTCCCGCCACTCGCCGTGGCGCGCGCTGCGCCATCCTGCGATGCGTCTCTGGACCGGTGCCAACCTCGTCTCGAGCGCGGGCACCTGGATGCAGATGACCGTCCAGAACCTCCTCGTCCTGCAGATCACGGGATCGCCTGCCGCGACAGGGCTCTCGCTGGCCGTCCAGGCGGCCCCCGGCCTGCTCTTCGGCGTCGCCGGTGGCGCGGTCGTGGACCGGTGGCCCCGCAAGGTGGTGGTCGCCGTGAGCCAGGCGGCACTCGGTCTGGTCGCCCTCACGACGGCCCTGCTCGTCGGCCTCGACGTGCTGAACCTGCCGCTCCTCCTCGCCCTCTCGGCGGTCACCGGCCTGGTGGCCGCGGTGGACGGCCCGGCGACCTCGCTCCTCGGCAACGACCTGGTCACGCCCGACGACGTGCCCTCCGCCATCGGGCTGGGCTCCGTGACGAACAGCGTGGGCCGGCTGGCCGGGGTCGGCGTGGCCGGCGGCCTGCTCGCGTTCACGGGACCGGAGGCCGCCTACCTCATCAACGGTGTCTCGTTCCTGGCGGTCGCCGCGCTGGTGCCGTTCCTGCGGCTGCACGCACAGCGCCTCGGGGACACGCTGCCGGTCGAACCGGTGCCACCGGCCGGCTCGGTGGTGCCCGTCCCCGCGGCAGCCCAGGTCGACCCCGTCGAGCCGGCCGAACCTCCGTCGAGCTCGCTCGACGGCATCAGGTACTTCCTGAGCCGTCCGCGCCTCGTCGCGCTGCTGGCCGTGACGGCCGTGAGCGCGGTCTTCGGGCGCAACTACTCGCTCACGCTCGCGGTGCTCGTCACCGGGGCGCTCGCCGGGACCACGCAGGACTTCGCGACCGTCGCCGCCGTGCTGGCCGTCGGCGGGATCGTCGGAGCGTTCTTCGCCGGCCGCCTCCGCCGTCCGACGGTGCGGATCGTGACGCTGCTCGCCGCGAGCGGCGCGCTGCTCCAGGTGCTCGCCGGCCTCTCGCCCACCTTCGCCCTGCTGCTGGTGGTCGTGGCGCCCATGGCAGTGGTGGAGTCGCTCTCGGACACCGCCGGTGCGACAGTGCTGCAGACCGACCCGCCGGCCGCCATGCGCGGGCGGGTGCTGGGTGTCTGGCGCAGTGCGAGCACCGCGTGGGGCCTTGCCGGGCCGCCGCTCCTGGGACTCATGATGGAGCTGATGGGCGTGCGGGGTGCCCTCGTGGCCGGCGGGCTGGTCGTGCTCGCCACGATCGTGGCGGGTGCGGTCCGCCGTCGGCTCACGGTGGCACGCCCGAAGGTCTCCGCGGAGACGCACGCCCTCGCGGCCTGACGGGCCCGTGGGCCACGCCATTCTCTGCGGGCCACGCCATCTTCTGCGGGATCTGGCTCGAACGGTGGATCATGGCGTCCTTCGTGGACGATGGCGTGCGCGCACGCGGCGCCATCAGTCGGTGAGGCTCGTCCAGCAGTACAGCCCGTGCCCCAGGTCCGCCGCACGCGCCGCGAGCGCCGCCAGGGGGAGCAGCGTGGCGGTGAGCCTGCGCGCCGGCACCGATGGTGTCGTGGTGGTGGACCACACGCGTGCCGCCTCGGCCAGGCGAACGGGCCCGGCGGAGGCGAGGTCGTCGGCGAGGTCCTGCGAGACGGTCACTATCCACGGCCCCTCGTCGCCTCCGCTGCCGACCAGGGTGCCGTGCCGGGGGTGCGCCGTGACCTCACCGTACGGGCGACCGGACAGCACGCCCGCGAGCCCGCCGAGCATGACGAACGGGTCCACCGCCGTCACCGCGACGGTGTCGAAGTGGGGCAGGCCGGTGTGCTGGTCGGTCTCGGCCGGCCCACCGGAGGTGTGGAGCGCCGTCGCCGCCACCTCGTCGGTGGGTGCGGCGAAGTACTCCGTGCGGATTCCCATGGTGCTGATGGTCGCAAGGCCGTGTCACGGGACTGTCACGCGGGCGTGAAACCTGGGGTCCGCTGTGCGCAGGTGGCGGCCCGGACGGGGCCGGGCCGTCGTCAGATCTGGCCCGTCGTCAGATCTGGGCGGACCACCGGTGCTCGACGACCTCGCGGACGCCCGTCGCCAGCGTGCGGCTCCGGCCGTCCTCCCCGAGGCCGCTGGCCTCGAGGAAGGCGGCGCGCGCCGTGTCGTCCACGAGCGACCAGGTGGTCACGGTCTCGGACCCGTCCGCGCGGAGGCGGTCGACGGCGGCCGCCAGGAGGCGGGAGCCGTGTCCCGCGCGCTGTGCCTCGGGCAGCACCTCGAGCGACAGCACCTGGCCGGGGGAGACGGCGGCGAAGCCCACGACGTCGGGCCCGTCGAGCGCGACGAACACCGCGAAGCCCGGGCCGGGCGGCGAGGTGATCGCCGACGACCACCGGCCGCGCATGGCCGGGACGTCGAGCGCGGCGATCACCCCCTCGCCCAGGACGCCGGTGGCGCGCCAGGCGGCCACCTGGACGGCGGTCACGGCGGACTCGTCACCGGCGACGGCAGGGCGGACGGAAACGTCGGCGGTCTCGCGAAACAGTGCCACCCGGTCACCCTAGCTGCCGGTGCCGCCGCCCGAGTGACCATGTACCTGCTGCCAGACAAGACGGGTTCTTGGCAGCAGGTACATGGTCACTCGGTCAGCCCCAGCCGAGGGCGCGCAGGCCGGCGGCCGTGCCGGCGGCGAGCACCACCACGAGGATGAACGGTGCGCGCAGGGCGAGGGCCAGGGCGGCGACCGCGAGTGCGGGGAGGCGCGCGTCCACGGTCAGGGTGCGCCCGTCGGCGAAGCCCTGGACCACCACGAGGGAGACGAGGAGCGCCACGGTCACGAGGGTGGTGATCCGCGAGACGCGCTCGGACGCGAGCCAGGTGCGGGGGACCAGGTGCCCGCCGAGCTTGAGGGCGTAGCAGGCCAGCGACGCGACGAGCACGGTGACCCAGAGCACTGTGGTGGTCATGGGACGGTCTCCTTCTCGGGCGCCACGACGGTTCCCGGGCCGGCCGGGGTGACCAGTCCGACGACGACGGCCACGGCCGCCGCGGCGAGCACCGGGATGCCCGGGGGCACGAAGGGGATCAGCGCTGCGGTGGCCACGACGGCGAGCCCGGCGACGAGCTGGGCGCGGCGGGGCGCGAGCCGCGGCCAGACGAGGGCGAGGAACGCGGCGGCCGCGGCGGCGTCGAGCCCCCAGGCGCGCGGGTCGCCGAGCGCGTCGCCGGCGAGCGCACCGAGGAGCACGAACGCGTTCCAGAGCACGAAGACGCCGACGCCAGTGACCCAGAACCCGATCCGGGACGCGGCCGGTTCTGGCTGCGCGGCGGCGACCGCCGTCGACTCGTCGATGGTGAGGTGGGCGGCGGCGAGACGGCGCCAGCCGCGCACCTGGAGCAGCGGCGAGACCACCGCGCCGTACAGGGTGTTGCGCAGGCCGAGCAGGGCAGCCGTGGCGACTGCCGCGACCGGGGTGCCCGCGGCGCCGATGACACCGACGAGGGCGAACTGCGACCCGCCGGAGAACATGAGCAGGCTCAGGGCCATGGTGGGGCCCAGACCGAGACCGGCGGCCACCGACAGCGCGCCGAAGGAGATGCCGTACAGGCCGGTCGCCACCGAGACGCTCACACCCTGGCGGACGGCGGCGCGCGCCGCCGGGTTGCTGGACAGGACGTTCACGTCGTGAGGCTACGTCGTCGCGGGGCGGGTCCGGTGCGGCGCCCGCCGTCCGGACGGGGCTCACATCGCGACGTACACCGTCTCCTGGTACTCCTCCATGCCCGCCTCGCCGCCCTCGCGGCCCAGCCCGGAGGCCTTGACCCCGCCGAACGGCGCGCTCGCGTCGGACACCAGCCCTCGGTTGATGCCGATCATCCCGGCCTCGATCTCGTCCATGGCGCGCTGCGCCCGGGCCAGCGAGGTCGTGTACGCGTACGCCGCCAGGCCGAACGGGGTGCCGTTGGCGAGCTCGTAGGCCTCGTCGTCGGACCCGAAGGCGACGATCGGGGCGACCGGACCGAAGATCTCCTCCGTCACGATCCGCGCGTCGCCGCTGATGCCGGTGAGCACCGTCGGCTCGAAGAAGTGGCCCGGGCGGTCGAGCCGCCCGCCCCCGGTGAGGACCTGGGCGCCGTGGGCGACGGCGTCGTCCACCAGGCCGGTCACCTTCTCCACAGCCGACTCGTTGATGAGCGGCCCTACCTCGGCGCCCGGCTGGGTGCCCGGACCGGTGACCTTGGCGCCCACTGCCGTGGCGAGCTTCTCCGCGAAGGTGTGCGCGACGGCGTCGTGCACCAGGAAGCGGTTGGCGGCCACGCAGGACTGGCCGGAGTTGCGCAGCTTCGCGATCAGCGCGCCCTCGACGGCGGCGTCGACGTCCGCGTCCTCGAACACGACGAACGGCGCGTTGCCGCCCAGCTCCATCGAGCTGCGCAGGACGTTCTTCGCGGCCTGCTCGAGCAGGACGGAGCCCACCCGGGTCGAGCCGGTGAACGAGACCTTGCGCAGCCGGGGGTCCGCGAACAGGGGCTCTGTCACGGGGCCCGACCGCGAGGTCGGGACCACGTTGACGATGCCCGCCGGCAGCCCGCGCGACTCAGCCTCGGAGCGGATGATCTCCGCGACCAGGAGGGTGGTCATCGGCGTCAGCGAGGCGGGCTTGATCACCACGGTGCACCCGGCGGCGAGCGCCGGGGCGATCTTGCGGGTCGCCATGGCGATGGGGAAGTTCCAGGGGGTGATCAGCAGGGTCGGGCCGACCGGCCGGCGGCTCACGTACTGCTTGTTGGTGCCCGACGGCGCCGTGCGCACCAGGCCGTCCGCCCGCACCGCCTGCTCGGCGAACCAGCGCAGGAACTCGGCGCCGTAGACGACCTCGGCACGGGCCTCGGCCAGCGGCTTGCCCGCCTCGGCGGTGATGAGCGCCGCGATGTCGCCGGCGCGCGCGATGAGGCGCTCGAAGACGGCCCGCAGCAGGTCGGAACGTTCGCGGGGCGGCACGGCGCGCCAGGCGGGTGCGGCGGCGTGCGCGGCGTCGAGGGCGCGGACGGCGTCGGCAGGCGTGGCGTCGGAGACGTCGAAGATGGGCTCGGCGGTCGCCGGGTCGGTGACCTCGAACGTGGCTCCGCCCGCGACGGGGCCCCAGTGCCCGTCGACGAGGAGGCCGGTGGGCAGGTGTGCCACAAGTGCGGGGGAGAGCGTCGTCGCCGTCATAATCCGAGTATCCATGTCCGCGCAACCGGCGCACGGGGGCTGACCCGCGACCGAGTATCGTCTGGCGCACGCCAACGAGACGGGGGATCACCATGACGGCGACGGCCGACCTGTACGACCAGCACGGGGAGGCGCTGGCCTCGCTCGCTCTGCAGCTGCGCGACTTCGGCGGGACCCGTGCCTTCTCCGGCCCGGTGCGGACGGTGCGGTGCCACGAGGACAACGGCCTGGTCAAGGCGATCACGCGGACACCGGGCGAGGGGGCGGTCCTGGTGGTCGACGGCGGCGGATCGCTCCGCAGCGCCCTGCTGGGCGACCTCATCGCCGCCGCGGCGGTCGAGAACGGCTGGGCCGGCGCGATCGTCCACGGTGCGATCCGGGACTCCACGGCGATCGGCGAGCTGCGGCTCGGCGTGAAGGCGCTCGGGACCAACCCCCGCAAGTCGTCGAAGGCGGGCGCCGGCGTGGTGGACGAGGCGGTGGAGATCGGCGGCGTCGTGTTCCGGCCGGGCGCGATGGTGTACGCGGACGAGGACGGCGTGCTGGTCGAACGATGACGCGGGGGCAGGGGTGTGTCGCGCCCGGGGGAGCCGAACGGCCGCACGGGCCGCGGCTGGTCCTGCTCAACGGGCTGCCTGGCGTGGGCAAGTCCACGGTCGCGGCGGCCTGGTCGGCGCGGCACCCCGGAACGCTGAACCTTGACATCGACGTGGTCCGGTCGCTGATCAGCGGCGCCGCGCCGGACACGGCGGAGCCGGCCCGGGCGCTCGGGCTCGCCATGGCGGTCGAGCACCTGCGGGGCGGGCGCGACGTCGTCGTGCCGCAGCTCGTGGCGCGCGCCGACCAGGTGTCGCGCTTCGCGGACGCCGCGGCCACGGCGGGCGCGCGGTTCGTCCACGTCCTGGTGGAGACGCCGGACGCTCTGGTGGCGGCGCGCCTGGCCGCGGACGACGCACCCCAACGGCGCGACCTCGGCCCGGCGGCGCTCGCGGACTACGCGACGGGCCTGCGCGAGGTGGCCCTGCGGCCGGGCGTGCTCCGGCTGACCGGCGAACGGCTCGCCGACGCCGTCGGGCGGCTGGAGCGGCTTCTCGGAGCGGTCCGCGACCCCGGCCAGGACCCTGCCGGACCGGCGAGCACGAGCCCGGTGACGGGGCGGTAAACGGTACGGTAGGCCTATGGTTCTTCCCGCTGCCTCCGCGCGCCCGTTCGGCGCGGTCCTGACCGCGATGGTCACCCCGATGACGCCCGACGGCGCCATCGACCTGAAAGCGGCGGCCAAGCTGGCGAAGAAGCTCGTCGACGACGGGAACGACGGCCTCGTCCTGTCCGGCACGACCGGCGAGTCCCCGGTGACGCACACGCCCGAGAAGGTGGAGCTCGTCGCCGCCGTCGTCGAGGCGGTGGGCGACCGGGCCGCGGTCCTGGCCGGTGCCGGGTCGAACGACACGGCGCACGCGATCCGGATGGCCACGCAGGCCGCGGACGCCGGCGCCGACGGGCTGCTGGTCGTGTCGCCGTACTACTCGCGGCCCACGCAGGAAGGGCTGTACCAGCACTTCGCGGCCGTGGCCGACTCCACAGAGCTGCCCGTCATGCTGTACGACATCCCCGGCCGGTCCGGGGTGCGCATCGCGCCCGAGACGTTCGCGCGCATCGCCGAGCACCCCCTGGTCGTGGCCAACAAGGACGCCACCGGCGACGTCTGGTCGGCGGAGCAGCTCATCGAGGCCACCGGTCTCGCCTGGTACTCCGGCGACGACGGGCTGCTGCTGCCCTCCCTGAGCGTGGGTGGAGCCGGCATCGTGTCGGTGTCCGCGCACCTGGTCGGGCGGAAGTTCGCCGAGGTCGTGCGGCTGTGGGACGCCGGTGACCACGCCGGTGCGCTCACGGTGTTCCGGACCACGGTGCCGATCATCAACGCGCTCAACGGCGCCGGCGCGCAGGCCGTGATGACCAAGGCCGCCCTGCAGGCGCAGGGGGTCCTGGAGCACCGGACGCTGCGGCTGCCCAACGTCGCCGCCACCGACCACGAGGTGGCCCACCTGCGCGCCGTCCTGGTCGCGGGCGGCGTGATCCCCGCGAGCGCGCATCCGATGTCGCCGCCGGAGCTCCCCGAGGACGCCACTGCGGTCATCGGGCACCCGGCGATCGCCACCCCCCGTTAAAGACTTTCTCTGTACGTAACGAGGCCTTGGAGGCCAAGTGAGCCACCCTCACCCTGAACTGTCCCTGCCCCCCGCACTGCCCGAAGGCGGACTGCGCGTGGTCGCCCTCGGCGGCCTGGGCGAGGTGGGACGCAACATGGCGGTCCTCGAGCATGCCGGCAAGCTGCTCATCATCGACTGCGGTGTCCTCTTCCCCGAGGACAACCAGCCCGGCGTGGACCTGATCCTGCCGGACTTCGACTACATCAAGGATCGCCTCGACGACATCGAGGCGATCGTGCTGACGCACGGCCACGAGGACCACATCGGTGCCGTGCCCTACCTGCTGCGGCTCCGCAAGGACATCCCGCTGGTCGGCTCGCGTCTCACGCTCGCATTCATCGAGGCGAAGCTCAAGGAGCACCGCATCAAGCCCTACACCCTCGAGGTGAAGGAAGGGCAGCGCGAGAAGCTCGGCGCCTTCGACTGCGAGTTCGTCGCGGTCAACCACTCCATCCCGGACGCGCTCGCCGTCGCGGTCACCACCGCCGCCGGCACCGTCCTGCACACCGGTGACTTCAAGATGGACCAGCTGCCGCTCGACGGCCGCATCACCGACCTGCGCGCCTTCGCCCGCCTCGGCGAGAAGGGGGTCGACCTCTTCATGGTGGACTCCACCAACGCGGAGGTGCCCGGCTTCGTGACGCCCGAGGCCGAGATCGGCCCGGTGCTGGACGACGTGTTCGCCCACGCGGACAAGCGGATCATCGTCGCGTCCTTCTCGTCCCACGTGCACCGCGTGCAGCAGGTGCTGCGCGCCGCGCACGCCCACGGCCGCCGCGTCGCCCTCGTGGGCCGCTCCATGGTGCGCAACATGGGCATCGCCGCAGACCTCGGCTACCTCGACGTGCCGCCCGGCGTGCTGATCGACCTCAAGAAGGCCGACTCGCTGCCGGACGACCAGATCGTCTACATGTCCACGGGCTCCCAGGGCGAGCCGATGGCGGCACTCTCCCGCATGGCCAACGGCGACCACAAGGTGCAGGTCGAGTTCGGCGACACCGTGATCCTCGCCTCGTCGCTCATCCCGGGCAACGAGAACGCCGTGTTCCGCATCATCAACGGGCTCACCCGCCTCGGCGCACGTGTCGTGCACGGAGGTAACGCGAAGGTGCACGTCTCCGGGCACGCGTCCGCCGGCGAGCTCATGTACTGCTACAACATCCTCAAGCCCAAGAACGTCATGCCGGTGCACGGCGAGGTGCGCCACCTCGTGGCCAACGCGGCGCTCGCGGTCAAGACCGGTGTACCCGCCGACCACGTGGTGCTCGCCGAGGACGGCGTGGTCGTGGACCTAGTGGACGGCAAGGCCTCCGTGGTCGGCGCGGTGCCCTGCGGCTACGTGTACGTCGACGGATCGTCGGTCGGCGAGATCACCGAGGCCGAGCTCAAGGACCGCGTGGTCCTGGGCCAGGAGGGCTTCGTGTCCGTCTTCGCGGTCATCGACACCGCCACGGGCAAGGTGCTCGCGCCGCCGCAGGTGCTGGCCCGCGGCATGGCCGAGGACGCCTCGGTGTTCGACAAGGTCATGCCAGAGGTCACCGCGGCGCTCGAGAACGCGATCGCGGGCGGGGCGACCGACACGCACCAGCTCCAGCAGATCATGCGCCGCACCATCGGTCGCTACGTGGCGACGCGGCTGCGCCGCAAGCCGATGATCGTCCCGGTGGTCGTGGAGGCCTGACCGGTCCGGTCGGGCTGGAGGACCGTTGAGAACGGGGTTATGTGTCTGATCGGCCCGATCAGACACATAACCCCGTTCTCGTCGGCCGAGATCGTCAAGCCTGGTCGACGACCTCGTCCAGGCGCAGCCGGCGATTGAGCGCTCCGGCGATCCGCACGGCGGCGGTGCGCGGCAGGAGCCTCGCCGGCCAGGTCATCGCACGGTTCACCGCCCGGCCGGGGTAGGAGACGGCGCGCCGCCGGGCGTAGTCGTCCAGCGTGTGGGCCGCGACCCGCTCCGGCGTGTCGGCTGCCCGGGCATCGATGGTGGCCGTGGTCCCGTCGAAGAAGCCGGTAGCGATCGCACCGGGATGCGCGGCCATGACGTGTACCCCGGTTCCCCGTAGCTCCTCGGCCAGCGACTCGGTGAAGGAGAGCACGAACGCCTTGGTCGCGGCGTAGCTGGCCTGGTAGGGCATGGGCTGGAACGCGGCGGTCGACGAGACGTTGATGATGCCGCCCGAGCCGCGAGCGACCAGCTCGGCCCCGATCGCATGCGTCAGGGCGAGGAGTCCGCCGATGTTGAGCCCGACCGTGCTCAGCTGGGGCCCGAGGGGGCGGCCGAGGAACGGGCCCACGCTGCCGGCGCCCGCGTTGTTGAGCAGCAGGTCGACGGTCAGACGGCGGTCGCGCAGCTGCCGCAGGATCCGCTCGGGCCCGTCGGGAGCCGAGAGGTCGCCGACGATCACCTCGGCGTCCGGGCCGCCGTGCCGTTCCCTGATCTCGGCGACGAGCTCCCGCAGCGGTTCTTCCGAGCGGGCCAGCAGGATCAGCCGCGCTCCTCGGCGGGCCAGCTCCAGCGCGTAGGCCCGCCCTAGCCCTTTCGACGCGCCGGTGACGAGCACTGTGACGCCGCGATAGTCGTCGCTCACAAGGTCCTCCATTGTTTCGAGTCTCGAAGTATTGAGCCACGAACGTAGCACGACTACTTCGAGACTCGAACTATCGGTAGGATGCGGGAATGACCACGCCAGAGCTCACCGCGGTGGTCGCGGCGACCCACGACATCTGGATGCGGACGAACGACCTGCTCGGGCCGTCGCTGGCCGAGCACCAGATGACGCCGGCGACGTTCCAGGCGCTGTGGGTGATCGATCCCGACGAGAAGCCTCCGTCGATGAAGGTGATGGCCGAGCGGCTGTACTGCAACGCGCCCAACCTGACGTTCATCAGCAACCAGCTCGTCGACCGGGGCCTGGCGGAGCGTGCGGTGGACCCGGACGACCGACGGTCCCGCGTCCTGGTCCTGACGGCCAAGGGACGCGAGGTGCGCGCCGAGCTGGTGCGCGTGGCCCTGGAGAAGACCCCGCTGGCAGTGCTCGACGGGAGCGAGCTGCGGCAGCTCATGACGCTGCTGGAGCGCGTCACCCGGTCTGCCGGATAGCCCACGGGCCGCACGGCGCTCAGTTCTCGGGCGGTCCGTCGTCTATCGGACAGGACGTCGGCGTCGGGCCGGCGTGACGGGTCCGGAGGACACGATGGAACAGGACACGGAGTTCGACATGGCGGCCGCGGTGACGCGGTCGATGCTCGGCTGGGGCGTGGTCGCGGGGCCGTTCTACCTGGTCGTCGGGCTGGTCCTGTTGCTCACCCGCGAGGGGTTCGACCTCGCGCGGCACCCGCTCAGCGCGCTCATGCTGGGCGACGGCGGCTGGATGCAGACCACCAACCTGGCCCTGAGCGGCGTGATGGTCTTCGTCGCCGGCCTGGGGATGGCACGGGCGACCGCCCGCGGTACCGGGATCGGGGTGGGCATCTACGGTCTGGCGATGGTGGCGAGCGCGATCTTCCCGCCCGACCCGATGCCCGGCTTCCCGCCGGGGCAGGACGGGGCCACCACACCGAGCGTCGCGGGCCTGCTGCACCTCGCGTTCGGCGGTATCGGGTTCGTCGCGTTCGCCGTGGCGGCGTTCCTGCTCGGCGGGTGGCTGACCCGGCACGGCGAGCGCACCGGGGCGCTCTGGTCGCGCGTCGCCGCCGTCGTGATCCTCGTGGGCTTCGTCGGTGGGGCGGCTCTGGGCCCCGCCGGGATGGCCGGCATCTGGGCGGCCGTGGTCGTCGGGTTCGCCTGGCTGCTGCTCGCCTCCGTCCGGCTCTACCGAGAGGTGCCGCACCCGGACGTGGCGCGCCGCTGACCGCGGCGCGCCACGCACGCTGGTTCGCCGTCCGACCGGTGCTCCGGTCAGACGGCGACCTGGTTGCGGACGTCGCGGTTCACCCGCAATTGGTGGCTACCGGACATAGCGGTGTGAGTACGGTGTCGGGAACACACCGGAGGCCATTGATGTCCGATCCGCGTATTCCCCACCAGAACGCTGCGTCCTGGTCAGGGCCCGGCCAGCAGGACCGGCCGCCCTACCCCGAGCAGCTGGGCAGCCCTGCGCACCCGCAGTCCCCGTACGCCGAACCGCAGTACCCCGAGCATCGCACCGGCCAGTACCCGGTCACCACCGGGCAACGTGTCGACACCGCGCCGCAGCATCAGGTGGCCGTCGACGAGGCCTATCCGCCCGCACGGCGGCGCCTGCCGAGCAAGCCCTTGCCCGAGCCCCCTGCCGGGCTGGCCGTCGGGACGATCGTCGCCGCTTGCTGCCTGCTCTTCGTCGAGTTCGCCGAGCTGGCGATCCTGCTCGTCACCGGCGGCAGGGGCGGGGCCGCCGCGGGCATCGAGATCGGCCTGGGTGTCCGGTTCGACCCCAACGGCGACACGGTGACGCTCCTGTTCGGGCTGGCCGCCTTCGTGGCCGCCTGCGTCTGGCTGCGGGCCAGCCGCAGGTTCGCCGAGGCCGCGAACCCCGCAGCGCGGTTCGCGCACGGCCCGGCCTGGACATGGTTCGGCTGGTGGGTGCCGGTAGCCCTCCTGTGGATCCCCTACGGCGTGGTCCGCGACGTCCGCCGCGCCGTGGTCCCGGACGGCGGACGCCGAGTCGTGCTCGGCCTGTGGTGGTCCTTCTGGCTCCTGTCGGGCCTGCGGGTGCTGGCCTCGTCCTCCGCCGACGCGGAGATCCTCGTCCGGTCCGTCGCGGTGGCGGCGTTGACCGTCGCGTTCGCCTGGTGGGTCCGGATCGTCCGCGAGATCACACGAGCTCAGGAGAAGGCCGCAGGTTTCGCCTGATCGAGGGCACGTTAACCTGCCCGTATGGCTGCTCTCCTCCCGTCGTCCCGCCCTCCTCGAGCAGAGCTGCACGTACACCTCGAGGGCACGCTGGAACCGGACCTGGCGTTCGAGCTGGCGGCCCGCAACGGCGTCGGGCTGCCGTACCCCGACCCGGCGAGCCTGCGTGCGGCCTACGAGTTCGAGGACCTGCAGTCGTTCCTCGACCTGTACACGGCGGGCATGTCGGTGCTGCGCACCGAGGCCGACTTCGCCGACCTGACCCGCGCCTACCTGGCGCGGGTCGCGCGGGCGGGGGTGCGACACGCCGAGATCAGCTTCGACCCGCAGGCGCACCTCGTGCGCGGGGTGCCGCTGGAGGCCGTCGTAGGCGGCATCGCGCGGGTCCTGGAGCGGAGCGAGGCCGAGCACGGCATCTCGACCCTGCTCATCGCCGCGTTCCACCGTGACCGGGACAGCGCGGAGGCGCTCGACGTCCTGGAGCGGCTGCTCGCCATGGACGCACCGATCGTCGGCGTGGGTCTGGACAACGCGGAGGTCGGCTACCCGCCCCGCCTGTTCCAGGACGTGTTCGCGCGCGCCGAGCTGGCCGGCCTGCGGCGGACCGCGCACGCGGGAGAGGAGGGGCCCGCCGCCAACGTCCGGGAGGCCCTCGACGCCCTGCACGCCGAGCGGATCGACCACGGCATCTCCGTGGTCCAGGACCCGGGGCTCGTCGCGCGTGTCGTGGAGCAGGAGGTCCCGTTCACCGTGTGCCCCGTGTCCAACGTGCGGCTGCGCGCGGTCCCGAGCCTCGCCGAGCATCCGCTGCCCGCGATGATCGAGGCGGGCATGCTCGTGAGCATCAACTCCGACGACCCGCCGTACTTCGACGCGTACGTCGACGACGTCGACGACGCCGTGACCGCGGCCTACGGACTCACCAGGGACCAGCGGGCGGGTCTCGCGGCCGCGTCGTTCCGCGGGTCCTTCCTCGCGCAGGACCGCGTGGACGTGCACCTGGCCGAGGTGGAGGCGTGGCGCACGGCAGGTGCCTGACCACCAGAGGATCCCGCGCAGAAATCACCCGCTATGCCCCCGTTTGCCTGACTCGGCGGCCGATAGTGTTCCCAGCACACCGCGCGAGGAGGCGACGTTGTCCCAGCCGAACCCGTACGAGCCCCGTCCGCCGGAGCAGCAGCCCCAGCCGCTCGGCCCAGTACCGGCCTTGCCCGTTCCGTGGGCTGCCGGCGGTCCGCCGCCGGCCCTGATACCTCCGGTCCCCGCCCGCGCCGCCCAGGTGGCGGTCGTGGTCGCGATCTGCCTGGCACTGACGCAGGTCCTGGTGTTCGTGGCGTCGATCCCGGCGAGGCCGGTGGCGGACCGGATCCTCCAGGAGGGAGTGTCCGCGGCCGCCGGGTCGCCGTTCTACCTGGCCTTCAGCCAGCTCAGCGGCCTCGCCCAGGCGCTGGCGCTCGGTGGGTTCGTGGTCGGCGGCCTGTGGCTCCACGCGTCACGCGCCTTCGCGGTCGCCGCCCGTCCGGAGATCCTCCAGGAGCGGGGCCCGGTCTGGGTGTGGCTCGGCTGGGTGGTTCCCGTCGTGAGCCTGTGGTTCCCGTTCCAGGTCGTCACCGACATCCGGCGCGGTTGCGTACGAGGGCAGCAGCACTCGCTCGGTGCCTGGTGGGCCGCCTGGCTGGTCTTCGTGTTCAGCCTCTTCTTCAACTTCTCTAGTTCGTCGGGCACCGGCTCGTTCCGGCTGACGGTCGATATGCCGCTGCCCGTCGTCGAAGGAATCGGGGCCGCGGCCGGGGTCGTCGCCCTGGTCCTCTGGATCCGGATCATCCGGGACATCACCGCCGGCCAGCGCGAGCTCGCGGAGCGGGCGGCCGCAGCGGCCTGACGAAACCCCGTGCCGCGTCAGCGGCCGAGCAGCGCGGGTCCGACCCTTCCCGCGGCGTGCTCGAAGGCCGCCGCGCGCTCGTGCTCGTCCCCGGGGAGCAGGCCCGCCAGCTCGAGCGAGACCAGGCCGTGCACCAGCCCCCAGAGCCCGACGGCGGCGCTCAGCACGTGCTCGGGCGGCGCGCCGTGGACCGCCCGGGCGACGGCGTCGTACAGCACCCGGAAGGTCGGGCCCTCGATCGCGGACGCCGGATCGCCGGATGTCGGCGACACGGCGCGGTAGAACATGACCCGGTAGAAGTGCGGATCGGCCAGCGCGAACCGCCGGTAGGCCCCGCCGAGGGCCCGGAGGTCCGCACCAGGGTCGTCGCTCTGCCCGACGGCGGTCAGGTGCTCGGCGAAGCGCCGGAACCCCTCGTCGCTGACGGACTCGACCAGCGCCTCGCGCGAGCCGAACAGCGCGTAGACCGCGGAGGCGCTGGTCCCCGCAGCGCCGGCGACCTTCCGCACCGTGACGGCGCTCTCGCCGTCGGACGAGATCACACGCGAGGTGACGTCGAGGAGCCGGGTGCGCAGGGCGTCGTCGTGCAGTCGTGGTCGAGCCATGGCGTGAGTCTAGAAGTCTTGACGGGAGTTTGCGAACGTTGTTTGATAACAGTGTTACTAAACATCGGACCACTCACAGCCCAGGAGGAAGTCGTGCTCGAGCTCTCGGATCCGGCCCGCATCACAGCGGGCGTCGTGCTGCTCACCGTCGTAGGGGTCGAGTCGGGCGGGTTCTTCCTGCTCAAGGTCTTCGGCGGCAAGCTGGTCACCACCGACCTGCAGAAGAGCTTTTACCGGGCGGGCCACGCGCACGCCGGCGTGCTGGTGATCCTCGGCCTGCTCTGCGTGCTCCTGGCGGAGGCGACGAACCTGACGGGGTTCGCGCACTGGCTGGCCGCCACCGGCGTGCTCTGCGCGGCGATCCTGATGCCGGCGGGATTCTTCTTCTCCGCGATGGGACGGGGGCGGACGACGCCCAACCGCGCCGTCGTGCTGCTTCCGGCCGGGGCTGCGTTCCTGGCGGCGGGTGTGGTGACGCTGGCGTTCGGCCTGCTCCTGGCCTGAACCGGACCCGGCTCGGGCCAGGCCGCTCGGCGTGCGCGGACGGGCGGAGCGCGACAAGACGGATGACTGCCCGGTCCGGGACACACCGCGAGGGTTCCTGGGCCCGGCCGTCGTCCCCGGTTACGGTGGCGACATCATGGCGACCCGCACGTCGGCCCGGCGAAGCTCCGGGAAGGGATCCGGGCAGGGCGCGAAGCGCCCGAGGCCCAAGGCCGCAGCGTCGAGATCGACGAAGCGCCGGGGGACCACCCGCCCGGCCACCAAGGCTGCGTCCGTGCCGTCCCGCCCGCCGTGGCCGGTCCGTGCGCTACGGGGGCTGTGGATGGGCATGGCGCACGCCGTGGGCGGGGCCACCCGTGCCGCGGGGCCGCGCACGGCGCAGGACCCGTCCGACGGGGGCGCGCAGAAGGCAGAGCAGCAGGGAGGGCAGGAACTGGAACCGGACCACCGGCGCGACGGCGTCGGCTTCGCGCTGCTCGCCGTGGCGGTGATCGTCGCCGCGCGAGAGTGGTGGGGCATCGACGGGGCATTCGGCGACGGCGTGCACGCGGTGGTCGCCGGCACGTTCGGCGTGGCGGGCGTCGCCCTGCCCGTGCTGCTCGTCTGGCTCGCCGTCCGGGTCATGCGCCATCCCGAGCGCGCCCAGCAGAACGGGCGGGTGGCGATCGGGCTCAGCTTCCTGGTCGTCGCCACGTGCTCCCTCGTGCACATCAGCGCGGACCTGCCCTCGCCCGCCGAGGGCTTCGCCCCGGTGCAGGACGCTGGCGGTGTCATCGGGTTCCTGTTCGCGACCCCGGTGGTCACCGGTCTGACGCAGTGGTTCGCGATCCCCCTGTACGTCCTGGCCGGGTTCTTCGGGGTGCTCATCGTGACCGCGACCCCGGTGCACCGGATCCCGGCACGGCTGCGCGGCCTGTACGACCGGCTCACCGGCAACCACAGCGAGCCGGCGGCGACGGACAAGGACGGGCTCGCGCTGGCCGAAGGCGTGTCGGCGCACGACGGCGCCGCCACCGGCACGAAGCGCCGCAAGCGCCGGACCAAGCAGGAGATCGCGGCGGAGAAGGAGCGGCTGGCCGGGTTCGCGGGCGACGAGGCCTTCGAGAAGGCCGCCGAGGTGGAGGCCGCCGAACGCGCCGCGAAGGCGAGCAAGCTCATGACGCAGCGCATCCCGACCAGCGAGTCAGCCGGCAAGGTGACCGGCGCACCCGCCATCGGCCCGGGCGTCCTCGGCCCCGACGGCGACCGCGGCAAGTCGGACGGACTGGGGCCGCCCCAGGGCAGCGAACCGATGCCGCGCGGTGTGCAGCCCATGCTCGACGGCGACACGGTCTACCTGCTGCCGGACGAGGACCTGCTGGTGCAGGGGCCGCCGCACAAGGCCCGCTCTGCCGCCAACGACCGGGTGGTCGAGTCGCTCACCGGCGTGTTCGAGCAGTTCGGCGTCGACGCGAAGGTCACCGGCTTCAGCCGCGGTCCGACGGTCACCCGCTACGAGGTCGAGGTAGGGGCCAAGACCAAGGTCGAGCGCATCACGTCGCTGTCCAACAACATCGCCTACGCGGTGGCGAGCGCGGACGTGCGCATCCTGTCGCCCATCCCGGGCAAGTCCGCCATCGGTATCGAGATCCCGAACACGGACCGCGAGACCGTCGTGCTGGGCGACGTGCTCCGCTCGGGCGCCGCGCGGCGCACCGAGCACTCCATGGTGATGGGCGTCGGCAAGGACGTCGAGGGCGGCTACGTCGTCGCGAACCTCGCGAAGATGCCGCACATCCTCGTGGCGGGCGCCACCGGCGCCGGTAAGTCGAGCTTCATCAACTCGATGATCACCTCGATCCTGATGCGCGCCACGCCCGAGCAGGTGCGCCTCATCCTGGTGGACCCCAAGCGCGTCGAGCTCACGATCTACGAGGGCATCCCGCACCTGATCACCCCGATCATCACCAGCCCGAAGAAGGCCGCCGAGGCCCTCGACTGGGTGGTGCGCGAGATGGACTCGCGCTACGACGACCTGGCGATGTACGGGTTCAAGCACATCGACGACTTCAACACGGCGGTCCGGGCCGGCAAGGTCAAGCCGCCGGCGGGCTCCGAGCGCAAGATCGCGCCCTACCCGTACCTCCTCGTGGTCGTCGACGAGCTCGCGGACCTCATGATGGTCGCCCCACGCGACGTCGAGGCCTCGATCCAGCGCATCACCCAGCTCGCGCGCGCGGCGGGCATCCACCTCGTGCTCGCGACGCAGCGCCCGTCCGTCGACGTCGTCACGGGTCTCATCAAGGCGAACGTGCCGTCGCGGCTCGCCTTCGCGACGTCGTCGGTCACCGACTCCCGCGTGGTGCTCGACCAGCCGGGTGCCGAGAAGCTCATCGGCCAGGGCGACGCGCTCTTCCTGCCCATGGGCGCCGCCAAGCCGATGCGTGTCCAGGGCGCCTGGGTCACCGAGTCCGAGGTGCACGAGGTCGTCGAGCACGTCAAGAGCCAGCTCAAGCCCGTGTACCGCGAGGACGTCGCCGCGCCGACCGCCGCGAAGAAGCAGGTCGACGAGGACATCGGCGACGACCTCGACCTGCTGCTGCAGGCCACGGAGCTCGTGGTGACGACCCAGTTCGGCTCCACGTCCATGCTGCAGCGCAAGCTCCGCGTGGGGTTCGCCAAGGCGGGGCGCCTCATGGACCTGCTGGAGTCGCGCGAGATCGTGGGGCCCTCCGAGGGCTCCAAGGCGCGCGACGTGCTCGTGCTGGCGGACGAGCTGCCGTCGGCGCTCGCGCTCATCCGGGGCGAGCAGCCGCCGCAGGTCTTCGACCAGGCGGAACCCGAGCGGGGCGGGGGCGGCACGAACCGGGACACCGACGACCAGTACGCCGACGGGACGGACGGCCACCTGCCGCCCGTCGCCACGGACTACCACGACGACGCCGACGCGCTGCGCTGAGGGGTCCCGCCAGACGGCTAGGCTGGAGCAATGGTCAACGACGCTCCGTCGCCCTGGAACATTGCGAACATCGTCACGATGATTCGCATCGCCATGGTCCCGTTCTTCGCCTGGGCACTCCTCGTCGAAGGCGGCGACGACACCACGTGGCGGCTCGTGGCGACGGCGATCTTCGTGGTCGCTGCCGTGTCGGACAAGGTGGACGGCTACCTCGCCCGGTCGCGCGGGCTCATCACCGACCTGGGCAAGCTGCTCGACCCGATCGCCGACAAGCTGCTCATCGGCGCCGCCCTGATCCTGCTCTGGATCCCGCTCGGCGAGCTGCCCTGGTGGATCCCCGTGGTGATCCTGGTGCGCGAGCTGGGCATCACCTTCATGCGCATGGGCATGCTCAAGTACGAGGTGATGCCGGCGTCGCGCGGCGGGAAGCTCAAGACGGTGCTGCAGTCCGTGGCGATCTCGATGTTCCTGCTCCCGCGTGACGGGTTCGAGTGGTTCACGGTGATCGCGTGGATCGTGCTGCTGGCCGCCTTCGTCGTGACGGTTGTGACGGGCGTCGAGTACGCCTACCAGGGCTGGAAGATCCGCCGCGACGCTCGGGCCGGGGCCTCCAACCGATGACGGTGTCTCGCCTCCTGACCGAGGCGGCCGCGCGCGGGTGGTCCATCGGGGTGGCCGAGTCGCTGACGGGCGGGCTCGTCACGGCATCCCTCGTCTCGGTACCCGGCGCGTCGAGCGTGCTGCGCGGCGGTGTCGTCGCATATGCCACGGACCTGAAGACCGAGCTGCTCGGCGTGGAAGCCGACCTGCTCGCCGAGCGGGGCGCCGTGGACGAGGCGGTCGCCGCTCAGATGGCGGCGGGCGTACGGCGGGTGACCGGTGCCGATGTGGGGCTCGCCACGACCGGCGTCGCGGGACCGGATCCGCAGGACGGCCAGGGTCCGGGTGTGGTCTTCGTCGCAGTGAGCACCCCGGTGGCGTCCGAGGTGCACCGGCTGGACCTCGAAGGTGACCGGTCCCAGGTGATCGACGACGCCGCCCGCGCCGTACTGGAGCTCGCGCTGACGCTCGTCAGGGGCGGAGCGGGTGAAAACTGCGACACACCCCCCATCGTATTTCCTGAAGTTACAGACAAGTGAAGCTTCTTGGCTTAATCTTGCACAGGGCTTGACGGGGGCGCACTCCGGGAACAAGGCTCAGATCCACGACGTTGTCCCGGTGTGATCATGAACAGGCCGACCACCCGGAGCCGGCGCAAGAACTCTTCGAGCGCGGGGTACGGTAGAACGAACTCCACGCGTGGAGGGCGCACCACACGCACGACACGTCCGGTCCAGGCAGGGCAGGGCGTGAGTTCAGGGACAGGCACTGAAAGGGGGCGCGAGATGGTCGTACTACGGCGAGAAATCGGAGACGTGCTGCGTGACACGCGGCAGCGTCAGGGGCGCACCCTGCGCGAGGTTTCGTCGGCGGCGCGAGTGTCGCTGGGGTACCTCAGTGAGGTGGAGCGAGGGCAGAAGGAGGCGTCGTCCGAGCTTCTTGGCTCCATCTGCGAGGCGCTCGACGTGCCGCTGTCCTTGGTCCTGCGTGAGGTGAGCGACCGCGTGGCGGTGGCCGAAGGATTCCAGATTCCGGACACGATCCCGGCGGACTTCGTCGCCGGCCTCCTCGCCAGGGGAGGCGACCGGACTGCAGCGCGGCGCGAGGTCGCGCAGTCCGACCTGGCGCCGGTCGGCTAGCAGCCGGCAGGCTGGGACGAGACCTGCGCATCAGGGCGGGACAAGGACCGAGATCTCGGTTCGGGTCCCGCCCTGGTGCTGTCTCCGGGGCTATCTCGGCACCGGTGCCTGGCAGGTCGGGCACCAGAACACGGGCCGCTCATAGGGCTTCTCGTTCGCCGATCCGACACTGATCGGCGTGCCGCACCGGTGGCACGGGCGGCCGGACCTGCCGTGCGCGTGCATCTCGACGGCGCCGAGACCGCGGGCCCGTCCGACGGCCACGCTGCGCTCCATCAGCCGGCGGGCCGTGCGGAGCAGGTCCTGGCCCTCCTCGTCCGTCAGCGCCCCGGCCGGCGTCCAGGGGAACAGTCGTCGTGCGAACAGCGACTCGGCCATCCAGATGGTCCCGATGCCCGCGACGGTGCGCTGATCCAGCAGGGCCGCGCACAGGGGTCGGTCCGGCTCGCGGACGAGCCGCGCGGCGGCGTCGGGCAGCCCGGTGGTGGGAAAGCCGGCGCCCAGCACGTCGGGGCCCAGGCCGCCGAGAATCCTGTGCTCGTCGTGGGTGCGCAGCAGGTCGAGCATCCCGAGGTGCCATCCGGTGGCGGTCCAGGCGTCCGTGGCGAGCACGGCGCGGATCGCGGGGTTCCGGGCGGAAGCATCGCGAGAGCCCGTCCGGTGGACCTTCCAGAGCCCTTCCATGCGTAGGTGCGTGTGCAGAGTGCGCCCGTCGTCGAGCCGGGTCAGCAGGTGCTTGCCGTACACGCCGGTCTCCAGCGCGGTGGCACCGGTGAGGTTCGCGGCGCCGGCACTTGGCCAGCGCAGCTCCGCACGAACGAGCGGCAGGCCGCGCAGCGCCGCGGTGAGGCGTTCGGCGGTGAGGCGCAGAACATCGCCCTCTGGCACGTATGCTCCCCTCGTCGTGGGGTTTCAGCGTAGTGTGCGCCAGGCCGAGGGATGCCGCACAACCGGCATATCACCCGGGTAGCCGGACCTGATCCGGGTTCTGCCGCACGGGCGGCACTGGGGGACAGCCCCCAGAAATGTCCGGGTGTAACCGGGGGAATACCGGATGGCTTCCGGGCGCCCGCTCCAGGACCCTTATCTCATGACCGTCGCAGACGCTGACCTGGGGAGACATTCCGAATTGCCGCCCGTACCCGTAGACCCCCGCAGCGCGCGCACAGTTGGCTGGCTCGGCGCGACGGCATTGCTCCCGATGGTCGCGGCGCACGTGGTGGGCGCGTCGGTCGTCGACCCGGTGCTCGACCCGATCAGCTGGTACGCCTTCGTACCCGGCGGCGGCGAGCTCATCCTGGCCGGCGGCCTGATCATGGCGCTGCTCGGGCTCATCCTCACGGTCCGGATGTATCGCGCCGGGCTGGCGGTGGGCCCCGTGCCCGCCGCCGCGATGATCCTCTTCGCCGTGGCGATGATTCTCGTCGGCGCGTTCCCGACCGACCCGCCCGACACCGCGGTGACGCTGTCCGCGACGATCCACCGGGTCAGCGCGGCAGCGGCGTTCTGCGTGCTCCCGGTGGTCGGCCTGAGCCTGGAGCGGTCGATCCAGCAGCCCCGCTCGGGGCTCCCACGGGGCCTACGAACCGCTGCCAGCGCGCTGGGCGTGGTGGTGGCGTTGTTCCTCCTGGTGCACCTGTCTCTGGTCTTCTTCGCCGACTCCGGGATCATCGCCTTCGGCCTCATCGAACGCATCGGCTTCATGATCATGATCGGCTACCTGTTCCTCCTCGCGACCACCATCGACCGTGAGGACCTGAACCCGGGGCGCGTCACGGCAGGGATCGCGAGGCACGCGGTCGTCGAGACCGACGTCGCGGCGTCGGCTCTGGCCCTCAGCGGATCGAGATCCGCAGACCTCGTGGGGTGACCGCGAAGCCCGCCTCCACGAGCGCACGCGCCACCGGGTCGTGCCGTGCGGCCTCCAGGGCGGGCACGCCGTCGACCCGCTGGACCACCAGCCGGCCCAGCCGGCCCTCCCGGACCGTCCGGGCCAGCGCCGCGGCGGCGACCGCGAGCCGGGCGGGGCTCTGGGTGAAGGACAGCACCGTGCGCCCACCTCGCTCCACGAACAGCGCGAGGTCGCCGTGGGTGAGCACCACGATGGCCCCGGCCTTGCGGCCGGGACGGTGTGCGGCGGTGGGCGTGCTGCCACCGGCCGAGCGGTCCGGGCCGGCGGTCGGCCACGCGAGCGCCGCGCCGTACGGGTTGGCGGGGTCCATCGCCGCGAGCACGACGGCGCCGCTCGTGCTGCTCGCGCCCGTGCCGGTCGCGACGGCTGCCGTCCGCTCGGCGACCTCCAGCTCGGCCTCGACGATCCGGGCGCGGTCCTGCGCGTCGACCCGCAGGCGGTCGACGGCACCCGGCAACGCGAACTGCGAGCCGCCCAGGTGCTCGACGAAGTACCCGCGCCGCACCGCACCACGTTCTTCCAGACCGGACAGCACGCGGTACACGTCGCGGTAGCCGGCCCCGACACCCTCGGCCGCCGCGCCGGACCGGGTGAGCACGCCGTGCCGTTCGAGCAGGATCTGGGTCAGGGCGTGCGCCCGCAGGGTGGGATCGGCCTCCCGCGTCGGCAGCGCGGCCCAGCGACCCCCGCCTCCGGGGACGGACGCGCTGGCTCGCAGTGCCGACGCCGGGCGCCCCGGCGACACGGCGAACCGTGAGCGTCGCACCGGCCGGGCGCGCGCGGTCGTCCTGGGCGCGCGATGGGCACCGGCACCGCTGACGCGCTCCCGCAGGGCGCCCAGCCCGTCGTTGGTTACCTGTCCGGCCCAGACGAGGTCCCACAGCGCCTCGAGCACGGCGTCCGGTTCGGTGCCGGTGAGCTCGGCGACCCGCGGCAGGAAGAAGCCACCAGAACCGGTCAGCAGGTCCAGCACCGCCCGGTGCAGGTCGGAGTCGAGAGGGGTCTCCTCCTGGATCGGTTCCAGCGCGGGAAGCGTGAGCGGAGCACCGTCGGCCAGGTGGAGGGAGACCAGACCGTCGCCGCCGCCCGAGCCGGGCAGCCGCGAGTGCCCCGCCCACAGGACCTCACCGGCGACCGTCAGCTCGTCGAGCAGGACGGGGGAGTAGTCGGTCACTCGCGCGGGCAGCACCAGGGTCTCCAGGGCCGACGCGGGGACCGCCGCGCCCGCGAGCTGCTCGATCGCCTGCACGAGCCCGTCCGCGGCGCGCAGCAGCCCGGTGGAGACGTTCTGCCAGCGGGGCAGGAAGGCGCCGAGGGCCTCCTGCTCCACGGGTTCCACCTCGGCACGCAGGACCGCGAGCGAACGCCGCCGCAGCAGGCGCAGCACCCCGGGGTCGCACCACTCGTCGCCGGTGCCGCCGAGCGAGCCGGGCCGCAGGCTGCCGCGCGCGAGCACGCCGCCGGCCTCGAGGCGGGCCAGCCCGTGCGCGACGACCGCGACACCCAGCCCGAAGCGCTGAGCCGCCGCGCCGGCACCGAACGGCCCGTGCGTGCGGGCGTGCCGGCGCAGCAGGTCACCGAGCGGGTCCGGTACGGGCTCGGTGAACGTCTCCGGGACACCCACCGGTAGGGCCACGCCCAGTGCGTCGCGCAGCCGGCCGGCGTCCTCGGCGACCGCCCACTGCTCAACGCCGGCGAACCGGACGCGGATGACGCGGCGGGTGGCCTCCAGCCCGTCGAGCCAGTGCTCCACCGCGTGCCGAGCCTCTTCGCGGGTGCGTGCCTCCAGTGCGTCCAGCGGGTGCGGTCCGGTGCGGCGGAGCAGGTCCCACAGACCTTCCGCGTCCCGGGCCTGGCGGTCCGGTGCGAGCCCGGCCAGCTCCGCCTCGGTGCGCTCGACGGCGCCCGGGTCCAGGAGGTCCGCCAGGTCAGCGGCCCCCTGGTCGCCGAGCAGCTCGGCGAGGAGCTCCGGGTCGAGCGACAGGGCGGCCGCGCGACGCTCGGCCAGCGGCGCGTCGCCGTCGTACAGGAACTGGGCGGTGTAGCCGAACAGGAGCGACTGCGCGAACGGCGACGGCGAGGGGGTCGTGACCTCCACGACCCGGACGCCGCCCCCGGCGATCTCGCGCATGAGATCGGCCAGGGCGGCGACGTCGAAGTCGTCCTGCAGGCACTCCCTGGCAGCCTCCAGCACTATGGGGAAGTCGGGGAACTGGCTGGCCACCTCCAGCAGCTGGGCCGACCGCTGCCGCTGCTGCCACAAGGGCTGTCGCTTGTCGGGGCGGCGCCGGGGGAGCAGGAGTGCCCGTGCCGCAGCCTCACGGAACCGGGCGGCGAACATCACCGACGAGCCCAGCTCGTCACGGACCGCGCCGAGCACCTCGTCCGGGTCCAGGAGCAGGTCGTCGAGGGCGACCTGGCCGGGGGTGTGCTGTGCCCGCGTCCGGGCGTCGTCGTCCTGGACGGCTGCGGTGCCGGTGTCCCACGGGTCGCCCTCCCAGCCGCTGCCCGCGTCGGGCAGGCGCAGCACTATCCCGTCGTCCGAGTGCATGGCCGCCACGTCGAGGCCGAAGCGGGCGCGCAGCCGGGCGGAGATCACGAGGGCCCACGGCGCGTGCACACGTGCGCCGAGCGGTGAGTGGATCACCACGCGCCAGTCGCCGAGCTCGTCGCGGAAGCGCTCCACGACCACCGTGCGGTCGTCGGGTACGCGACCGGTGCCTTGCCGCTGCTCGATGAGGTAGGCGGCGAGGTTGTCCGCCGCCCAGGCGTCGAGCCCGGCGTCACGCAGGTGCTTGCGCCCGGCGTCGGGATCGGCGGCCAGGGCGGCGTCGGCCTCGCGGACGAACGTACCGACCGCGCGCCCGAGCTCGGCGGGACGGCCCTGGGCGTCACCCTTCCAGAAGGGCAGGCGGCCGGGTAGACCGGGCGCCGGGGTGACCAGCACCCGGTCCGTGGTGATCTCCTGGATGCGCCACGTGCTCGACCCGAGCGTGAACGTGTCGCCGACCCTGGACTCGTAGACCATCTCCTCGTCCAGCTCGCCGACGCGCTTGCCACCGCGCGTGCGGGCGGCGCCCCCGGTCACGGCGTCGGTGAGGGCGTCGCCGGGCGCGCCTCCGTCGGGCCCGTCGGTGGCGAGGAAGACGCCGTAGGCACCCTTGTCCGGGATGGTGCCACCGCTCGTGGCGGCCAGGCGCAGTGCCCCGGGCCGCCCGCGCAGCATGCCCGTCGCGCGGTCCCAGGTGATGCGGGCGCGCAGCTCGGCGAAGTCCTCGCTGGGATACCGGCCGGCGAGCATGTCGAGCACGGCGCGCCACGTCGCGTCGCCGAGGTGGGCGAACGGCGCGGCGCGCCGGACGAGGGCGAGCAGCTCGTCCTCGGCCCAGTCGTCGACGGCGAGGGCCGCCACGACCTGCTGCGCGAGGACGTCGAGCGGGTTGGCCGGGACGTGCATGTGCTCGATCTCGCCGGCGCGCATGCGCTGCGCGATGACCGTGGCCGGCACGAGGTCGCCGCGGAACATCGGGAAGACCACGCCCTTGGACACGGCGCCCACCTGGTGGCCGGCCCGACCGATGCGCTGGAGCCCGCTCGCGACGGACGGCGGCGCCCCCACCTGGACCACGAGGTCCACCGCGCCCATGTCGATGCCGAGCTCCAGGGACGACGTGGCGACCACGGCGGGCAGCCGGCCCTCCTTGAGCTCAGTCTCGGTGCGCGTGCGCTCCGCGCGGCTCATCGACCCGTGGTGGGCCCGCGCCAGGAGGGTCTCGGCCTGGGCGGGTACCGCCTCGGGCAGGCCGGGCTGTCCGGGCGTGGGCCGCGGGAGCCCGGCGCTCGTGCCCGACTGGCCCGGCACGAGCGCGGCCCAGGTGCTCGCCGGGTCGGCGACGTCCAGGCCCTGGCGCTGCGCCCACACCTCGTTCATCCGGGCGGTGAGCCGCTCGGCGCCCCGCCGGTTGTTGGTGAACACGATGGTGGAGGTGTGGTCGGTCACGAGGTCGACCACGCGCTCCTCGACGTGGGGCCAGACCGAGGCGCGGCGCAGGGGCCGTGTGGCCTCGCCCGAGAGGTCGATCTCGTCGTCGCCGGTGCCCGGACCGTTCGGCCCGTCGCCGCCCTGCCCCGGGGCGGTGCCGTCCGCAGCCGCCGCGCCGTCGGACGGGCCGGCCGCGGGCGCGCTGTCGAGGTCCGCGAGGTCCGGGACCGGCACGACGACGTCGATGGCCCACTCCTTGTGCGACGGCGGCTGCACGACGGCGACCTCCCGGGCCGAGCCGTCGTCGCGGCCGCCGCCGAGGAACCGGGAGACGACGTCGACAGGGCGCACCGTCGCCGACAGGCCGATGCGTTGCGCGGGCCGGTCGAGCACCGCGTCGAGCCGTTCCAGGCTCAGGGCCAGGTGAGCGCCGCGCTTGCTGCCCGCGACGGCATGGATCTCGTCGAGCACCACGGTCTCGACGCCCGCCAGGCCTGCTCGCGCCGAGGACGTGAGGATGAGGAACAGCGACTCGGGCGTCGTGACGAGGACGTCCGGGGGACGGGTGGCGAACGAGCGCCGCTCGCTCGCGGGCGTGTCGCCCGTTCGCATGCCGACCGTGACGTCCGGGACCTCGACGCCGTCCCGGGCCGCTGCCTGCCGGATGCCGGTGAGCGGTGAGCGCAGGTTGCGCTGCACGTCCGCGGCGAGCGCCTTCAGCGGCGACACGTACAGCACACGGCAGCGGCGGGCGCGGTCCTCGGGCGGTGGAGCGGACATGATCCGGTCGATCGACCAGAGGAACGCCGCGAGCGTCTTGCCGGACCCGGTCGGTGCGACCACGAGCGCGTGCTGGTCACGTGCGACGGCGTCCCACGCGCCGGCCTGGGCGGCTGTGGGCTGCGCGAACGCGCCGGTGAACCACGTACGGGTGGCGGGTCCGAACCGGGAGAGCGGGTCGTCGGGCGTTGGCATGGACCCATTCTGTCCCTGACCACTGACACAGGCCGGTTGCCGGGGGGCGCTCGGGGAGACGTAGGGTTGCCGGGTGCGCGAACGGGATTTCTGGCAGCTGATCGACGAGGTCTTCGGTCCCGCCTACGGGCGCGCCCTCGCACGCGAGCAGGTGCTGCCCGCGCTGGACGGCCGGACCCCGGCCGTCGCCCTGGACGAGGGCGACGAGCCGCGTGACGTGTGGCACGCGCTGTGCGACGCGCTGGACGTACCCGACGCCGACCGGTGGGGCAAGGACAAGCACCGGCAGGCTCCGCCGCCTCGCCGCTGACCGCCTCGCCGCTGAGCCGGTGAGATGTCCACGACACCCGGTGTGTCGTGCGTTGCCTCGAACACGCGTTCGGCTAGACTTCGACCACAGGCACGGATTTCGGAACGTCGTCCACAGGCGGCGGCCGGAGAAGGCGTCCGTGTCAGTGGCTCCGCGTACGGTCGGCAACGACGTACAGAGCCATCCATGCCGGCGCACAGAGCGCCCCGAAACCGAAGGTGTTGCACATGCCCGCACCAGCAGATCGCGACAAGGCCCTCGAAGCGGCCCTCGCTCAGATCGACCGCAGCTTTGGCAAGGGCTCGGTCATGCGCCTCGGCGACGAGATCCGTGCGCCTATCGAGGTGATCCCGACCGGCTCGATCGCTCTCGACGTGGCGCTCGGCATCGGCGGTCTGCCCCGTGGCCGCGTCGTCGAGGTGTACGGGCCGGAGTCCTCGGGTAAGACGACCATCGCGCTGCACGCGGTGGCCAGCGCCCAGCGCCAGGGTGGTATCGCGGCGTTCATCGACGCCGAGCACGCGCTGGACCCCGACTACGCCAAGAAGCTCGGCGTCGACACCGACGCCCTCCTGGTCTCGCAGCCGGACACCGGCGAGCAGGCGCTGGAGATCACGGACATGCTGATCCGCTCCGGCGCGCTCGACATCATCGTGATCGACTCCGTCGCGGCGCTGACGCCCAAGGCCGAGATCGAGGGCGAGATGGGCGACAGCCACGTCGGCCTGCAGGCCCGCCTCATGTCGCAGGCCCTGCGCAAGATCACGGGCGCGCTCAGCTCGTCCGGGACCACGGCGATCTTCATCAACCAGCTGCGCGAGAAGATCGGCGTGTTCTTCGGTTCGCCCGAGACCACCACCGGTGGCAAGGCGCTGAAGTTCTACGCGTCGATCCGGCTCGACATCCGCCGCATCGAGACCCTTAAGGAGGGCACCGACGCGGTCGGTAACCGCACCCGGGTGAAGGTCGTCAAGAACAAGATGGCCCCGCCGTTCAAGCAGGCGGAGTTCGACATCCTGTACGGCCAGGGCATCTCCCGCGAGGGCGGCCTGATCGACATGGGCGTGGAGCACGGCTTCGTGCGCAAGTCGGGCTCCTGGTTCACCTATGAGGGTGACCAGCTCGGCCAGGGGAAGGAGAACGCGCGGGCGTTCCTGCGGGACAACCCCGACCTCGCCAACGACATCGAGAAGCGCGTCAAGGAGAAGCTGGGCGTGGGCCCGAAGGTCGACGCACCGGCAGAGGGTGCGGCTGCGGCGGCCCCTGCTGCCACGGACGCCGCACCGGCCGCTGGCACCGTCGCGGCGGCGAGCTCGTCATCCCGGACGACCGCTACCGTTAAGGCCACCAAGGCGCCCAGTGCGCGCTCGAAGGCTGCCAAGCCGGCGGCCGCGAAGACCGCAGAGAAGGCGGAGGCGGCCGCCGAGAAGGCGCCGTTCTGACGTGGAGTACGGTGATCCAGCGGATGGTCCCGGCGTGGGGAAGCGTCGGGGCCGTCCGGCTGCTCGGGAGGGTGGCCGGGCGAGCGGCCGCGGACGGCGCAGCAGCGCCGACCGAGCACCACGCAAGACCGTCGCCGAGCGCCTCGAGGCCGGCGAGATCAGCCGGGACGAGGCCGTCGAGAAGGCCCGCGAGGTAGTCCTGAAGACCCTGACGGCGGCGCAGCGGTCCCGGCGTGAGCTGGAGCAGTCGCTGGCTCGCAAGGGCTACCCGGAGGACGTCGTCGTGCAGGTGCTCGACCGGTTCGACGAGGTGGGCCTGGTGGACGACGCGACGTACGCCGAGACCATCGTCCGCACGCGGCACGCAGAACGGGGCCTTGCCCGGCGCGGTATCGCGGCGGAGCTGCGTCGGCGAGGCATCGACGAGGATACGGCCGTCGAGGCCCTGGACCAGCTCGACCCGGACGACGAGCGGGAGGCCGGCGCCAAGCTGGCCACCAAGCTGATCACCCGCACCCGGAGCCTCGACCGCCAGGTGCGGGTGCGCCGCGCCGTCGGCTCGCTCGCCCGGAAGGGCTACGCGCCCGGCCTAGCCTTCGAGCTGGTCCGCGACGCGCTCGCCGCGGAGGGTGAGGAGACGGGCGACCTCGACTACACCGAGGGCTGAGCCCCGCCCGGGAGAGATCGGTAGAACGTCAGGTGGTCGGTAGCTCGAGCTATCGACCACCTGACGTTCTACCGACCATGCGGTGACCCGACTACCGGGGAGCGGGTCCAGCAGCGCCACCCGCTGCGGCCGTCGGGTTGCCGATCCCGGCGCCCTCGACCGTGGCACCTGCGGTCCGGCTGGACAGCAGCCTCGCGAGCCGGTGCGCCACGACGGTGAGCAGGTAGTTGATCACGATGAACACGATGGCCACGACGACCAGAGCCTGCAGCGGGTTCTGCTGGTTGGAGGAGAGTACCTGGGCGGACCGGAGCAGCTCGGGGTAAAGGATGAGCTGGCCGAGCGCGGAGTCCTTCAGCACCACCACGAGCTGCGAGATCATCGCGGGCAGCATGGCGACGAGAGCCTGCGGAAGCTGGACCGAGCGGAGCGTCTGCCCAAGAGTCAGGCCGACGGCCAGCCCCGCCTCGCCCTGCCCCTTCGGAAGGTTCCCGACGCCGGACCGGACCAGCTCCGCGATGACGGAGCCGTTGTACAGGACGAGGGCCAGCACCACCGCGGCGAACGGCCGGTCGGTGATCCACTGGGCCTGTGCCGAGAAGAACATGTAGAAGAAGATCATCATGAGCAGGACCGGCACCGCGCGGAAGAACTCCACGACCACGCCCGAGAACCACCGGACCGGACGAATGTGCGACAGCCGTCCGACACCGAAGAGAATGCCGAAGACCACCGAGCCCGCCGTGGCGAACAGCGCCGAGCGCAGCGTGTTCTGCAGGCCCGGCAGGTAGTAGGACTGCCAGGCCTCCGCGGACATGGCGTTCTGCCAGAGCGACGACTCGAACTGGCCCTTGTCGTACAGCACGGACGCCAGCCAGGCGAGCCCGGCGAGCACCAGCACGGCGGAGACGATGTTGCCGACCGTGGACAGGGCCCGTGCACGAGGCCCCTGAGCGTCGAACAGGACGGACGCGGTCATCGCTTCACCGCCAATCGGGTGGACAGCCAGGTGGTGGTCACGCCGATGGGGATCACCAGGATGACGTAGCCGATCGCGAACAGGAGGAAGATCGCGACCATGAGGTCCGGTCGGAACTCGATCATCGTCCTCATCAGTGAAGACGTCTCGTTCGCGACCGAGGCGGCGATGGCGACGGTCGAGTTCTTCAGCAGCGCGATGAGCGTGTTGCCGAGCGGTGCGATGGCCCCGCGGAACGCCTGCGGCAGGATGATCATGGTCGCCGCGGGCATGAACGAGAGCCCGATCGCACGCGCGGCCTCGGCCTGGCCCACGGGCACCGTGTTCACGCCGGAGCGGATGGCCTCGCAGACGAAGGCCGCGTGATAGACGGCCAGGCCGAACACCGCGAACCAGAAGAACGTGGTGTTGAGGTCGTCCGAGAGTGAGATCGCGAGCTGCGAGAACAGCACCAGGTACGTGAACGTGAGGATGATCGTCAGCGGTGTGTTCCGGAAGATCGTCACGTAGGCGGTGCCTACCCACTGGAGTGACGCGATCGGTGATATGCGCATCAGTGCGAGCACGGTGCCGAGGACCAGGGACAGAATTGCGGCCCAGAACGTCAGCTGGATGTTGACCCAGAACGCGCCCAGGACGTCGTACTGCGCGAAGAGCTCGGCGAACCCGGCGAAGAGGTCGTCCACGGTCACCTTTCAGGATGGCTGGTCGGGAGCGTCGCGGCACGAGCCGACGACGCCGGACGCGCCCCGACGCCGGACCGGTAACCGCCCGGGAAGGCGGGTGGTCCGGCGTCGGGCGCGCAGATCAAGGATGGTCAGGAGGTCACTCGCAGGCGTCGGGCTCCGGCGGGTTGAGGTCCTCGTTCGGGCTGTAGTCGGCGCCCTCGGTGTGCTTGGCCACGAGCTCCTCCCACGTGCCGTCCTCGATCATCTCGGTGATCGCGGTGTTGACCTCTTCGCAGGTGTCCGTGCTGCCGTCCGGCAGGCCGACACCGTAGCGCTCCTCCGAGAAGGGCGCGCCGACGACCTTGAACTTGCCGGCGTTCTGCTCGGTCGCGGCCAGGCCGGCGAGGATGATGTCGTCCGTGGTCACGGCGTCGACGGCGCCGGAGGCGAGGGCGGTGACACAGTCGGCGTAGCCGGGACGCTCCACGAGCTGCACGCCCTCGGCGTGGTCGTTCTTGATGTTCTCCGCCGACGTCGACCCGGAGACCGAGCAGAGGTTCTTACCCTCCAGGTCCTCCGGGCCCATGATGTCGGTGTTGTCGGCCGCGACCAGCAGGTCCTGACCGGCGACGAAGTACGGGCCGGCGAAGTCGACGAGCCCCTTGCGCTCGTCGGTGATCGAGTACGTGGCGAAGATCATGTCCACTTCGTCGTTCTGCAGCGCCGTCTCGCGGTTGGCCGAGATGGTCTCGACCCACTCGATCTGGTCCTCTGAGTAGCCGAGCTTGTCGGCCACGTAGCGAGCGACGTCGGTGTCGAAGCCGGTGAACTCGGAGCCCTCCTTCAGACCCAGGCCCGGCTGGTCGTACTTGATGCCGATCCGGATGGTGTCGCCGCCGGCGGTGGCGGTGTCGTCGCCGGTCGGCTCGCCGACCTCGGCGCTGCCACAGGCGGACAGAGCGAGAGTGGATGCCGCCGCCATTGCCAGCAGGCCCATGGTGTGCTTACGCATGATTCCCCTTCGGTAGTTCGGGATCCGTTGCGGAACCCTTGGCTGGGTGAAAGATCAGTGGGTCAGGATCTTGGAGAGGAAGTCGCGGGCCCGATCGCTCTTGGGTGCCGTGAAGAACTCCTCGGGGGGAGCCTCTTCGACGATCTGACCGTCCGCCATGAAGACGACGCGGTGGGCTGCCTTGCGGGCGAAGCCCATCTCGTGCGTGACGACGATCATCGTCATGCCCTCCTCCGCGAGGGCCACCATGGCGTCGAGCACCTCGTTGATCATCTCGGGGTCGAGCGCCGACGTCGGCTCGTCGAAGAGCATCACCTTGGGCTCCATGGCGAGGGCGCGCGCGATGGCGACGCGCTGCTGCTGGCCGCCCGACAGCTGCGCGGGCATCTTGCCCGCCTGGTTGTCGACACCCACGCGCTCGAGCAGGGCATGGGCCTGCTCCTCGGCGTCCTTCTTGCTCATTCCACGGACCTTGCGTGGTCCGAGCGTCACGTTGTCGAGCACGGTCTTGTGCGCGAACAGGTTGAACGACTGGAAGACCATGCCGACGTCGGCCCGCAGCTTCGCGAGGGCCTTGCCCTCCTGCGGCAGGGTCTCTCCGTCGACGGCGATGGTGCCGTCGTCGATGGTCTCGAGGCGGTTGATCGCTCGGCACAGCGTCGACTTGCCGGAGCCGGACGGGCCGATCACGACCAGCACCTCGCCCTTGTGCACGGTGAGGTCGATGTCCTGCAAGACGTGCAGCGCACCGAAGTGCTTGTTCACATGCTTCAGCTCTACGAGGGGCGCCCCGAGGACGCGGTCCGACGTCGGAGCGTCCACGGTCTCGTCGGCCGCCGGTTGGCCGGTGGTCGGGGTGCTCTGGTCCATCCCTTGAACCTAACGATCCGATGTTTCAAGGACCAAGCCGACGGGTCATCGCGAGACAACAGTTCGGTAACAGATGCCCGCAATCGGCCGGATCCTGCACTGTCCGGCACAGGTCGACAGGGGTCGTAAAATCGACTCGATGTCCACGACCGCCCTCACCCCAGCCCTGCCCTCCGCCGCCGCGACCGACCCCTCGACGGGTCCAGCCGTCAGCGACGAGGCGCCGGAGCAGCCACCGCGCACCTACCTGGTGCGCACCCTGGGCTGCCAGATGAACGTGCACGACTCGGAGCACATGGCCGGCATGCTGGAGCAGGCCGGGTATCAGCGGGCGTCCACCCAGGACGAGGCGGCCAGCGCTGCCGACGTCGTGGTGATCAACACGTGCGCCGTCCGCGAGAACGCCGCCAACAAGCTCTACGGGAACCTCGGCCAGCTCGCCAGCATCAAGGCCGCCCGGCCCGGCATGCAGATCGCCGTCGGTGGCTGCCTGGCCCAGAAGGACCGGGGCGACATCGTGGACAGGGCGCCCTGGGTCGACGTCGTGTTCGGTACGCACAACCTCGACGCCCTGCCGGTGCTCCTGGAGCGCGCCCGGCACAACGAGGCGGCGCAGGTCGAGATCGCGGAGTCCCTGCAGGTCTTCCCGTCGACGCTGCCGACCAAGCGCGAGTCCGTCTACGCCGGCTGGGTCAGCATCTCCGTCGGCTGCAACAACACCTGCACCTTCTGCATCGTGCCGCACCTGCGCGGCAAGGAGCGCGACCGCCGTCCCGGCGAGATCCTCGCCGAGGTGGAGGCGCTCGTCGCCGCCGGTGCGATCGAGGTGACGCTGCTGGGGCAGAACGTGAACAGCTACGGCGTCGAGTTCGGCGACCGCGGCGCGTTCGCCAAGCTCCTGCGCGCGTGCGGCCGCATCGAGGGCCTGGAGCGGGTGCGGTTCACGTCTCCGCACCCCGCCGCGTTCACCGACGACGTCATCGCCGCCATGGCAGAGACGCCGAACGTGATGCCCCAGCTGCACATGCCGCTGCAGTCCGGCTCCGACCGGGTCCTGCGCGCGATGCGTCGGTCCTACCGCTCCGAGAAGTTCCTGGGGATCCTCGACCGCGTGCGTGCCGCGATGCCCGATGCCTCGATCACCACCGACATCATCGTCGGCTTCCCCGGCGAGACCGAGGACGACTTCGCCGAGACCCTGCGCGTCGTCGAGGCCTCCCGGTTCAGCTCGGCGTTCAGCTTCCAGTACTCGCCGCGTCCTGGCACGCCCGCCGCGACGATGCCCGACCAGCTGCCCAAGGCAGTGGTGCAGGAGCGCTTCGAACGCCTGCTGGCGCTGCAGGAGCGCATCGGCGGCCAGGAGGCCGACAAGCAGGTAGGGCGCACGCTCGAGGTGCTCGTGGGCGAGGGCTCCGGCAAGAAGGACGGCGCCATGCACCGCCTGTCGGGCCGCGCGGAGGACAACCGCCTCGTGCACGTCGGGCTGCCCCGCCCGTCCACCGGCTCGGGCCTGGACGATGCACCGCTCGACGTCACGGGCGCCCCGGTGAGCCTCGACGACCCGCGCCTGTCCGCCGTCGTGCCCGACGGCCTGCCCCGCCCCGGTGACGTGGTGACCGCGACGGTGACGAAGGCCGCCCCGCACCACCTGATCGCCGACCCTGTCTCCGCCGGCCCGCTCGTGGTGCGGCGCACCCGTTCGGGCGACGCGTGGGCGGAGCGCGAGAGGGTGCGCCTCGGCGGCGGCGAGGACACGCACTCGCACGGCACGCCGGCGCCGTCGGGCCCCGTGGTGCTGGGCCTGCCCACCCTCCGCCACGGGTAACCCGCACGCCCGCGACCCGGACCGGGCGCTACTTCTCCGGGTCGTCCGGTTCCGCGTCCGACGGCGGGGCCAGGGACGCGACGGTCGAGAAGAACTGGCTGGCCGTGACCAGGCCGCACGACACGGTCTGGGCCAGCTGGTCCTCGGTGGCTCCGTGCTCGAAGTCCACCGACACCTCGGCGTACAGGGCGAGCCCTGCCGCCTCCTCGCGCGTGTAGACCTTGGGCCAGATGCGCTCGCGGTTCCAGTCGTTGGCGGCCTGCAGCACGGCGAGCCGCGCGCCGGCGGGCAGCGTGCCCGCCCAGCGGCCGCGCACCTGCAGGATCTCGTCGTGCTCGCCGAGCAGCAGGAACCAGAACCGGTTGCCGTCCCAGGTGCCGGTGACGTCGCCGTCGTCGTCGATGCGGAACCGGTAGCCGCGACGCGAGAGGTCGTCGCCCACGCGCTGCGTGCTCAGCGGCCGGGGCTTCTCGAGCTGGACGTCGGCGATCGTACGGATCTGCCCGCCGGAGGACCGCCGCACCACCGGCGGACGGGGGTTCAGCAGACGTGCGAGCCAGCGACCGGCTCCGCCGCTCCGCGCCGCGCTCATGGCGCGGACCGCAGGGGATCGGGGAACGTCTCGTCGAGGTGCTCGAAGAACATGGAGCCAGTGGTCAGCCCGCACTGCAGGAGCTGGTCCAGCTGGTCCTCGGTGACGCCGTGCTCCAGGTCGACAGTGACCTCCGTGTAGACGAGGACCGCCCCGTTGTCCCGGACCCGGACGTACGTCTTGGGCCAGATGCGCTCGGCGTTCCACTCGTTGCAGAGCTCGAGGATCTCCTCGAGCCGCTCGATGGTGAGGTCGCGGTGCCACTGCCCGCGGACCTGGAGCACCTCGGAGCTCTCGCCGACCATCAGGAAGTAGAACAGCCAGCCGTGCCACAGCCCGCCGACGTCGCCCTCCGAGTCCACGAAGTAGCTGAACCCGTTCTCACCCAGCCACTCGACCACGCGGTCACGCGTCAGCGGCTCAGGGAGGGACGAGGGATCGTCAAGACCACCGGTCAGCTCCCGAAGCAGAACGCCTTCGACCTGTGCCCGTAGCTCGTCGTCGTCGAGTTCCTTGGGCTCGGGCTGCTGCGGGCCGGTGGCCGCACGGTCGCCGTCGCCCGCCGTGTTACGGCGTCGTGACCCGAAGAACCTCACCAGCCCACAGTACCCGCCAGACACCTTGCTCCGCTGCGTCGATCACGTGAGAAAGGGGTGGAATCTGCCCGGACCGGCTAGAGGCCGGGCCTGGTGCTACTTTCAGGGATCGTGCGCGCCGTGATCCTGCCTGCGACCCCCTTGCTCGTCCCCGGGGTCACCCCTGGCCTGCGGGCCGACCCGTTGGCCCCGGTTCGTGCCGCAGTCCGGGCCGCGCTCGCCGAGCTCACCACCGGCGACCGGCTACCGCTCGTCGTGGCCCACGGCCCGGCGCTGCGGTGGGGCCGGATGCGCCCCTCGCTGCTGGGATCCGGTATCGGTGGCCGCTGGGTGCCGCACCTCGCGGCAGAGCAGTGCGCTTCGAGCGGCTCGCCGGGGGCCGACGACGATCTCCGGCCCGCCGGCACCGGCGCCTCGGTGGCCCTGTTCGTGCTCGCCGAGGTGCTGGGCGCCCGGGTCGCCGACGTCGACACGCTGGAGGTGCCGCCGGACGGTGCCGCGCTGGACGACGGCGCGACCGATCTGCTCCGCGGTGCCGACGTCCTGGTCGTCGCGGGCGGGGGAGCGCCGGGCGGGCTGGACAGCAGCCCCGGCGCACTCACGGACGGGCTGCGGGCGGCGCTGCACGCGGCCGGCGCGGACGGGTGGGCCACGGAGGTGCAGGTCTTCGAGCTGTCGCACCAACACCTGCCGCCGGAGTACCGGGTGACCACCCTGTCGTGAGGCGAGGAGAGGTGGCCCGTAAGATCGCCGGGTGATAGTCGTCGCCGTCGTGGGGCCCACCGCCACGGGGAAGTCGGACCTCGCGCTCGACCTGGCACAGGCGCTGGGCAACGCCGAGATCGTCAACGCCGACGCGTTCCAGCTCTATCGCGGCATGGACGTCGGCACGGCCAAGGTGCCACCGGCCGAGCGGCGCGGGATCCCGCACCACCAGCTCGACGTGCTGGACCCCGCGCAGGACGCCTCCGTGGCCCGCTACCAGCAGTCGGCGCGAGCCGACCTGGACCAGATCGGCGGGCGAGGTGGACGCGCCGTCGTCGTCGGTGGGTCGGGGCTGTACGTGCGAGCGCTGCTCGACGCCATGGACTTTCCCGGCACGGACCCGGAGACCCGGGCCCGGCTCGAGGCGCGCGCCGAGGCGGAGGGGCGCCGCGCCCTGCACGCAGAGCTGGCGCGGCTGGACCCGCTGGCCGCGACAAGCATCGGACCGCACAACACCCGACGTATCGTGCGCGCGCTGGAGGTCATCGAGCTCACCGGCCGGCCGTACACCGCCAACCTGCCCCGGCAGGAGTACGTGCGGCCCGCCGTGCAGATCGGGCTGAACTGCTCCAGAGAGGTGCTCGACACCCGGGTCGCCGCGCGCGTCGACCGCATGTGGGAGACGGGCCTCGTGGACGAGGTGCGCGCCCTCGCGAGCCCGGAGCAGGGTGGCACCGGTTCCGGCCTCGGCGTCACCGCGGCCCGCGCCGTCGGCTACGCGGAGGTGCTCGCCTGGTGGCGCGGGGAGTCCACCGAGGCGGAGGCGCGGGAGGCCGTCACCGCGAACACCCGCCGCCTCGCGCGCAAGCAGATGGGCTGGTTCGGGCGCGATCCGCGCGTGCACTGGCTGGACGCCGCCTCGCCCGACCTGCTCTCGGAGGCCCGCGCGATCGTGGCCGCCGCCGACGCCGGGACCTTGCCCGTTGCCGGGACCGAACCCGTGCGCCGTAGCCTGGGACCATGACGCAGCCCGCGACGAGCCCAGCGCCCTCCGCCCCGACGCCCGGCACCCTCGCCTTCACGAAGGGGCACGGGACGCAGAACGACTTCGTCCTGATCGCGGACCCCGAGGGCGTCCTCGAGCTCGGAGCCGACGACGTGCGCAGGCTCGCCGACCGCCGGGGCGGCATCGGCGGCGACGGCGTGATCCGCCTCGCCCCCACCGCGGCCCTCGCCCGCGCCGGCGAGCAGGCCGCCCAGAACGCCCTCGCCAAGGACCCGACCGCCGAGTGGTTCATGGACTACCGCAACGCCGACGGCTCGGTCGCCGAGATGTGCGGCAACGGCGTCCGCGTCTTCGCCGCCTTCGCCGAGCAGGAAGGGCTCGCCGACCTGTCCGCCGGGCCGCTCAGCCTCGGCACGCGCGCCGGCGTCAAGCACGTGACGAAGGAAGCGAACGGCTGGTACGCCGTCGATATGGGGCCGTGGTCCCTGCCCGGCGGCGAGACCGCGGTCTCCGACGGGTACGACGCGGCGGTCGCGGTCCACGGCTGGACCGCACCCCGTCCCGCCCTGAGCGTGGACCTCGGCAACCCGCACACCGTCGTCGCCCTCGCGAGCCCCGACGAGCTCGAGTCCCTCGAGCTCCACCACGCCCCCGAGGTCGCGCCGGTGCCCCCGCACGGCACCAACGTCGAGCTCGTGGTGCCCCTCGGCGAGGAGGACGGACCCGACGGCCTCGTCGGCCGCCTCCGCATGCGCGTGCACGAGCGAGGAGTGGGCGAGACGCCGTCGTGCGGCACCGGCGCCTGCGCCGCGGCGCTCGCGGTCCGCACCTGGCAGGGCGGTGCGTCCGGCGCAGGCGCCCCCGACACGTGGATCGTGGAGGTGCCGGGCGGCGAGGTGCGCGTGCGGGTGCTCCCGGGCGGCACGGTCGAGCTGGCCGGCCCCGCGGAGCTGGTCTACTCCGGGCGGGTCGCCCGGTAGGGAGGCACGCTGCCGGGTCAGCCCGCGACCCGCAGGATCCGGAACCCCTTGGACGACGCCTCCCGGGCGACCGGCAGGCTGAGCGCGTCGGTGATCCAGCGTGCGAGCGAGTCCGACCCCAGGTTCTTCTGCACGACCAGCCACGCCTCCGCACCGTCCGCCAGGCGGGGCAGCCAGCGCGTCAGCAGATCGTGCAGCGCCTGCTTGCCGACGCGGATCGGCGGGTTGGACCAGCACAGGTCGAACTCCAGGCCGTCGGGCACGTCGTCGGGCAGGACCGCGCGGACGTTGCCCAGCCCGAGACGCTCGGCGTTGCGGCGGACGAGGTCGAGGGCCCGCTCGTTGACGTCGACCGCCCACACGGTGGCGTGCGGCGCCTCCAGCGCCAGCGAGATCGTGATGGGTCCCCAACCGCAGCCCAGGTCGAGCAGGTTGCCCGACGGCGGAGGCGCGGGCACCTCGCTCAGCAGCACCACCGTGCCCTTGTCGACGCCGCCGGGCGAGAAGACGCCCGGGGCCACCTCGACCTCCAGCTCACGCCCGGCGAGGTGGACGGTGCGGGTGCGGCGCTCGTCGTCCGAGGCAGGCTGGGCGGTGAAGTAGTGGTCGGTGGACACCGCGCCATCGTATTGCTTGCCGGTCGGCTTGGTGGGTGCGAATCTGCCCGCTGCCCGCCGTCCGCGCCGACCGTCGTCGTCAGCGCACGATCGCCGGCCGCAGGAGCAGCCAGCTCCCCACGGAGGAGGCCAGGATCACCACACCGGCAGCCACCGCGAGCCACCAGGGCTGGAACGCGTCGACGATCGCGCTCACGGCCGGGAGGGCGACGATCAGGGCGGTCACGATCACCACCACCACACCGGCCGCGATGAGCTGCGGTCCGCGGGCGGCGAAGCGCACCCAGGACGCGGCGAAGACGCCGCCGACGGTGAGCGCGGTGAGCACCCCGAGGAACACGATAGGGACCAGCCGGAGCAGGTCTCCGGCGCCGAGGATGTAGACGTCGAAGATGTAGAACCCCGCGAACCAGTGGTCGGTCGCCAGCTCGATCGCGGTCAGGACCGCGAGCACCGCGGTGATGTAGCCGGCGGTGATGGCGTACCACAGGAGGGTTCCCGTGACGAAGGACCGTCGTGTCGCGCCGAGGGTCAGCGCGAACGGGAACGTCGTGGCGACCGAGGCGACGCCGAAGTAGACCAGGAACCCGACGAGCCCGTACGCGATCCCGGGGTTGCTCTGCGATCCCTGGATCCAGCCCGCGGTGCCGGGCAGGCTCCCCGAGCGCCAGAAGAGCAACGAGAGCAGGACCGAGAACGCGGCCACGGTCCCCGCGATGTACAGCGGGACCGCGAACGTGCCGACCCGCTGGTTGAGATGCAGTTTGACGGTGGATACGACGGCGCTCATGCTCGCGCACCTTCCTCGATGGGTTCGGAACCCTCTTCGCCGAACGCGGCGACGAGGTCTTGCAGGGACGCCGGTGCGAGCCGCGCGCCGAGGCCGTCGGCGTCCGCGCGGACGGCGTCGTCCGCCGCACCCAGCACCGTGACCGACTTGAGGCCGGAGACCGTGTGGGAGCGCAGGACCGTGTGGCGCCGGGCCAGCTCGTCGACCGCCGCCGTCGTCCCGCTCAGGGTGAAGGCCAGGTCCCGGGCTTCGTCGACGTCGCTGTCGACGCGCACCCGGCCGCGATCGACGACCACGACGCGGTCGAAGAGCTTCTCCGACTCCTCGATGAGGTGGGTGGACAGCAGCACGGTGCGCGGGTGTGCGGTGTAGTCGCGCAGCAGCATGTCGTGGAACAGCGCCCGTGCGGTGACGTCGAGGCCGAGGTAGGGCTCGTCGAGAAGCGTCACCGCGGCGCGGGAGGCCAGGCCGAGGACGATCGCGACCGACGACAGCTGGCCCCTGGAGAACTTCTTGATGTCCGTCCTGGTGGGGATGCGGAACCCCTCGACGAGCTCGGCCGCGACGTCCGCGTTCCAGTTCGGCGCGAACTCGGGGGCGATCCGGAGCACGTGCCCTAGCCGGTAGTTGTCGGGGTACCGCTGGTTGTCGCGGACGAAGCTGATCCGGGAGAGCACCGACTCGTTCTCGAACGGCCTGTGCCCGAGCACCTCGACCCGCCCGGAGGTGGGCCGGTCCTGTCCGGCGATGATCGACATGATCGTCGTCTTGCCCGCTCCGTTGCGTCCGAGGAGCCCGCAGATCGAGCCCTCCGGAACGGCGAAGCTCACCCCGTCGAGCGCGGTCGTCCGCCCGAACGTCCGGGTCGCCGACTGGATCTCGATGGCGTTCGTCATGTTTCGTCCTCCTCGTGCTCGTCGATCATGTGATGGAGCTCCGCGACGTCGATCTCGAGCACCCGCGCCTCCCGGAGGAGTGGCTCCATGTACTGCTTCCGGAATTCCTCGCGCCGCTGGGAGCGGAGCAGGTCGCGCGCGCCGGCGGCGACGAACATCCCGATCCCGCGCTTCTTGTACAGCGCCCCCATCTCGACGAGCAGGTTGACGCCCTTGCTCGCCGTCGCCGGGTTCATCTGGTGGAACACGGCGAAGTCCGTCGCGGACGGTACTGCCGTCCCCTCCGGGTATGTCCCGGCAACGATCTCGTCCGCGATCTTGGCGGCGAGCTGTTGGAAGGCCGGGCCCTTGTCTACGAACACACCGCCACCCTAGTCCATTACCCGACTAATGGACCAGGGTGGCGCGGGTGAACCTCGAGGGTGCGGGAAAGACATAGCCGCGGGACTTTCGGGCGTGGGATCCTTGTTGTACGGACGCAAGGACAATCGAGAGTTAGGTAGTACATGACCCACACCCCGACAGAGCCCGAGCTCCCCGCAGAGGAGACGCCCGAACTCCGCGCAGTCCAGGCAGATGCCCAGGCGATCGCGAACGATGTCGTGGCACGGGTTCTCGCTCGGGCGGGGACCGCACGTGCCGACGGTGCCACGGTGCACACCGAGGCCGACGGCGATCAGCTCGACCTCGAGGAGCGCACCGCGCTGCGCCGCGTGGCCGGGCTGTCGACGGAGCTCGAGGACGTCACCGAGGTCGAGTACCGGCAGCTGCGCCTGGAGAAGGTGGTGCTCGTCGGCCTCTTCTCGGGCGGTGAGCACGCTGCCCGCGACGCGGAGATCTCCCTGCGCGAGCTCGCCGCACTCGCCGAGACCGCGGGTTCCCAGGTGCTCGACGGTCTGCTGCAGCGCAGGCAGAAGCCCGACCCCGGCACGTACCTGGGCTCCGGCAAGGCCCTCGAGCTGGCCCAGGTCGTCCTGGCGACCGGTGCCGACACGGTGATCGTCGACGGCGAGCTCGCTCCGTCCCAGCGCCGGTCGCTGGAGGACGTCGTGAAGGTCAAGGTCGTCGACCGCACGGCCCTGATCCTGGACATCTTCGCGCAGCACGCGAAGTCCCGTGAGGGCAAGGCCCAGGTGGAGCTCGCGCAGCTCGAGTACCTCCTGCCGCGGCTGCGCGGCTGGGGTGACTCGATGTCCCGCCAGGCCGGTGGCCAGGTGGGTGGCGCGGGTGCCGGCATGGGCTCGCGTGGCCCCGGTGAGACCAAGATCGAGCTGGACCGGCGGCGTATCCGCAACCGGATGGCCAAGCTGCGGCGCGAGATCACCGCGATGAAGCCGGCCCGGGAGACCAAGCGGCTGAGCCGCAAGCGCAACGCCATCCCCGCGGTCGCGATCGCCGGGTACACCAACGCCGGCAAGTCGTCGCTGCTGAACGCGCTGACCGGCGCGGGGGTGCTCGTCCAGAACGCGCTGTTCGCCACGCTGGACCCGACGGTGCGGCGCACCAAGACCGAGGACGGCCGCGTCTACACCTTCACGGACACGGTCGGGTTCGTGCGGCACCTGCCGCACCAGCTCGTCGAGGCGTTCCGGTCCACGCTGGAGGAGGTCGGCGACGCCGACATCCTGCTGCACGTGGTCGACGCGTCCCACCCGGATCCCGAGGGGCAGATCGCCGCAGTCCGTGAGGTGCTCTCCGAGGTCCCGGCCTTCGAGGACGTCCACGAGATCGTGGTGCTGAACAAGGCCGACATCGCCGACCCGACGGTGGTGGGCCGGATCCAGCGGCGGGAGCGGCACACCGCCGTCGTCTCGGCGCACTCCGGTGAGGGCATCGCCGAGCTGCGTGCCCGGATCGCGGCCGAGCTGCCGCGGCCCGGCATCCAGATCGACCTCGTGGTCCCGTACGAGCGGGGCGACCTGGTCCACCGGGTGCACGAGCACGGCGACATCGAGCTCACCGAGCACGTCGCGGCGGGCACGCACCTGCGTGGCCGCGTCGACGAGCAGCTGGCGACGGAGCTGCGGCGGGTCGCCACGGCGTCCTGATCCCGTCCAGCGAGGACGCAAACCGCTTGCAGGGGTACGCAATCCCTGCAAGCGGTTTGCGTTATCCGTGACTAGGATCGACGTCATGTCGAGACGGTTAGCGGATGTGGCGAAGAAGGTAGGGGTCAGCGAGGCGACGGTCAGCCGTGTCCTCAACGGGAAGCCCGGGGTCTCCCAGGGCACCCGGGACGCGGTGCTCACGGCCCTCGACGTGCTGGGCTACGAGCGGCCCACCAAGCTGCGGGGCAGCCGCGGCAAGCTCGTCGGGCTGGTCCTCCCGGAGCTGGTGAACCCGATCTTTCCCGCGTTCGCGGAGGTGATCGGCGGCGCCCTCGCCCAGCAGGGGTACACGCCGGTGCTCTGTACGCGCACGGCCGGCGGCGTCACCGAGGCCGAGTACATCGACCTGCTGCTCCAGCAGCAGGTGTCCGGCGTGATCTTCGCGGGTGGTTTCTACGCCGAGCGGGAGGCCGACCACTCCCACTACCGGCGGCTGGAGGACCTCGGCCTGCCCGTCGTGCTCATGAACGCGTCGATCGAGGACCTCGGCTTCCCCCGGGTCGCGACCGACGACCTCGTGGCCATCGAGCAGGCGCTGGGGCACGTCGCGTCGCTCGGCCACCAGCGGATCGGCCTGCTGCTGGGGCCCGCCGACCACGTGCCGTCGGAGCGCAAGCTCACCGCCGCCCGCCGGTTCGCGAAGCGGCACGGACTGACGCTCGACGCGGACCTGGTCGTGCACTCGCAGTACTCCCTGGAGAGCGGCCAGGCGGCGGCGAACCGGTTGATCGAGCGGGGGGCCACCGCGATCGTCTGCGCCAGCGACCCGCTGGCCCTCGGCGCGATCCGGGCCGTGCGGCGGGCCGGGCTCGCGTGCCCGGCGGACGTCTCGGTGGTCGGCTTCGACGACTCCGCGCTGATGAACTCCACCGATCCCGCCCTGACGACCGTGCGCCAGCCGATCGAGCCGATGGGGCGGGCCGCCGTCGACCTGCTCGCCGCGCTCATCGACGGCAACGACGTGCCGCGCGACGAGCTGCTCTTCGAGCCGGAGCTCGTGGTGCGGGCGTCGACCGCTGCCGCGAAGGTTGTCGCGAATCGATAACCTTCCTGTCAATTTCTTGCGCACTCGTTGTCATGTGACTTACGGTTCACGACATGACGACGACGTCCGAACCTGCAGTGGAGCCGCACCCCGCCGCGTCCGAGTGGTGGCGCGGTGCCGTGATCTACCAGATCTACCCGCGCAGCTTCGCGGACGGGAACGGCGACGGCACCGGTGACCTCGCCGGCGTCCGTTGCCGCCTCGGCTACCTGCGCGACCTGGGCGTCGACGCCATCTGGTACACGCCCTGGTACGCGTCGCCCCTGGCGGACGGCGGCTACGACGTGCGGGACTACCGCCGGATCGACCCGGCGTTCGGCACCCTGGACGACGCCGAGGCACTGATCGCCGAGGCCCGCGAGCTGGGCATCCGGACCGTCGTCGACGTCGTCCCCAACCACATCTCCGCGGAGCACGAGTGGTTCCGCGCGGCGCTGGCGGCAGGCCCTGGCTCGCCGGAGCGCGAGCGGTTCTGGTTCCACGACGGCAGGGGTCCCGACGGGGCCCAGATCCCGACCGGCTGGGTGTCGAGCTTCCAGGGGCAGACCTGGACGCGCACCACCAACCCCGACGGCACACCCGGCCAGTGGTACCTCCACCTGTTCACCCCCGAGCAGCCGGACCTGAACTGGAACCACCCCGACGTCCGGCAGGAGCACGAGGACGTCCTGCGGTTCTGGTTCGACCGCGGCGCGGCGGGCATCCGGATCGACTCGGCGGCCCTCATCGTCAAGGACCCCGCCCTGCCGGAGGTCCCCGAGGCGGCAGGCCCGGGGGAGCACCCCCACCTCGACCGCGACGAGATCCACGACATCTACCGCGGCTGGCGGCGCGTCGCCGACTCGTACACGGAGCCGCGCGTGCTCGTCGGCGAGGTGTGGCTCGCCGACCACGAACGCTTCGCCCAGTACCTGCGCCCCGACGAGATGCACACGGCGTTCAACTTCGACTTCATGGCGCGCCCGTGGGACGCGAAGGAGCTGCGCGAGTCGATCCGGATGACCCTCGAGGCGCACGCCCCGGTGGGCGCGCCCGCCACGTGGGTCCTGTCCAACCACGACATCACGCGGCCCGTCACCCGGTACGGCCGCGAGGACTCGTCCTTCGACTTCGCGGCCAAGCGCTTCGGCACGCCGTCCGACCTGGAGCTCGGCACCCGCCGGGCGCGGGCGGCCGCCCTGCTCGTCGCCGCGCTGCCCGGCGCCCTGTACGTCTACCAGGGCGACGAGCTCGGTCTGCCGGAGGCCGACCTCCCGAGGACGGCGATCCAGGACCCCATGCACTTCCGGTCCGACGGCGTCGACCCCGGCCGGGACGGCTGCCGTGTCCCGCTGCCGTGGACCCGCACCGGCACGAGCCTCGGTTTCGGGCCCGACGGCGGTGCGGCGCCCTGGCTGCCCCAGCCCGCCGACTGGCGCGACCGGTCGGTCCAGGCGCAGGACGGCGACCCGGCCTCGATGCTGAACCTCTACCGCCGGGTGCTGCACCTGCGACGTGACCTCCCTGCGCTGCATGCCGAGGAGCTCGCGTGGCTCGACCTCGCCCTCGATCCCGACGCCGGCGGCGACAGCGTCCTCGCGTTCACGCGCGGTCCGGGCTTCGCCTGCGTCGTCAATCTCGGGACGTCTCCCGTCCCGCTGCCCGCCGGGGCCACGGTGCTCCTCGCGAGCGGTCCGGCCGACGGCGCCGTCGGACCGGACACCGCCGTCTGGCTCGACCTGCCGTCCTGAACCTCGGCACTACCCAACCAGAAGTGCTTCCCCGGAGAGCCGCCCCCAGCGGCACACAACCCAAGGAGTGACAATGAAGTCAGCACCGAAGCGATCGGCGTTCGCCCTCGTGGGTGTCCTGTCCGTCGTGGGAACCCTCACGGCCTGCGGCGCGTCGGAGGACCCGGCCGCAGAGCCCACCGGCCCGGTGACCATCGAGGTCGCCATCGACGCGGGGCTCGAACAGCCCGCCATCGACGCGTTCGACGAGCGCATCGCGCAGTTCGAGGAGGCCAACCCGGACGTCCAGGTGGAGACCAAGGAGTTCACCTGGTCCGGCACGACGTTCGCCGCCGAGCTGGCGGGCGGCACCCTGCCCGACGTCTTCCCGATCCCGTTCACCGACGGCCGCGCCCTCATCGAGCGGCAGCAGATCGCCGACGTCAGCGACCTCGTGGCCGAGCTGCCCTACGCGGACCAGTTCAACCCGACCATCGCCGCGGCGGGCCAGGACGCCGACGGCGCCATGTGGGCCGTCCCCGTCGCCGCCTACAACCAGGGCCTGCACTACAACCGCGCCCTCTTCGAGGAGGCCGGGCTCGACCCGGACGACCCGCCCGCGACGTGGGACGAGGTGCGCGAGGCCGCCAAGGCCATCGCGGACAAGACCGGCCAGGCCGGCTACGCCCACATGACGCAGAGCAACACGGGCGGCTGGATCCTCACCACCGAGACCTACGCGCTCGGCGGTCGCGTCGTCGAGGGCGAGGGCGAGGAGGCGACCGCCACCGTGGACAACGACGCCACGGTCGCGGCCCTCGAGATGCTGCGGGAGATGCGCTGGGAGGACGACTCCATGGGCGCCAGCTTCCTGTACGACTGGGGCACCATCAACCAGGACTTCGCCGCCGGGAAGATCGGCATGTACGTCTCGGGCGGCGCCAACTACCCCAACCTGTTCACCCAGAACCAGATGAACCCGGACGAGTACGGGGTGACGGTGCTGCCGCTGGAGGGCGACGACGCCGGGACGCTCGGCGGCGGCACGCTCGCCGCGGTGAGCTCGGCGGCGTCCGACGCGGAGCAGGCGGCCGCGGTGAAGTGGATCGACTTCTATTACATCTCCAAGCTGACCGACCAGGAGGCCGCGGTGGCCGAGGCCGAGGTCGCCGCCGAGACCGACCAGCCCGTCGGCGCGCCGGCCCTCCCGATCTTCGACCGGGCTACCTACGAGGAGCAGCAGAGCTGGATCAAGGACCTCGTCAACGTCCCGCTGGAGAACTTCGCGCCCATGACCGAGCAGATGTTCGACCAGCCGGTCATCCCTGAGCCGGCCGTCGCCACCCAGGACGTGTACGCGGCGCTCGACCCCGTGGTCCAGGCGGTGCTGACCGACGAGAACGCGGACATCGACGCGCTCCTCGCCGACGCCCAGACCCAGGTCCAGGGCCTGCTCGACCGCAGCTGAACACATGACCACCCTGTCCAGCCCGATCCGGACGACGACGGCGGCCACACCGCCGTCGTCGTCCGGGCCCCGCAGGCGCGGCCGCCGCGCGCCCCGGGAATGGCTGCGCGACGGCGGACTGAGCACCCTCGTCATCGCGCTGCCGATGATCCTCGTGTTCGGCGTGTTCTCCTGGTTCCCGATCGGCCGCGCGCTCGTCATGAGCGTCCAGGAGACCAACCTCGTCACCGCCCCCGTGTTCGTGGGGCTCGACAACTTCGCGTACGTGCTGCAGGACCCGCTCCTTGGCAAGGCCGTCGCGAACACCCTGTGGTTCGCGGTGCTCGCGCTCGTCTTCGGCTACCCGCTGCCGCTGGCCGCCGCGGTGCTGATGAGCGAGGTGCGGCGGATGCGGGGCCTGTTCTCCGCGCTGGCCTACCTGCCCGTCGTCGTACCGCCGGTCGTGGCCGTGCTGCTGTGGAAGTTCTTCTACGACGCCTCCGACACCGGCGTCTTCAACACGATCGCCGGCTGGTTCGGTCTCGGCCCGTACCCCTGGCTGCAGAACGCCACCAGCGCCATGCCGTCCCTCGTCCTCGAGGCGACCTGGGCCGCGGCCGGCGGGACCGTCATCATCTACCTCGCCGCGCTCGTCGGGGTGCGTACCGAGCTCTACGAGGCCGCGGAGGTGGACGGCGCGGGCGTCTGGCGCAAGATCTGGCACGTCACGCTGCCGCAGCTGCGGGGCGTCCTCTTCATCACCCTGATCCTGCAGATCATCGGCACCTCGCAGGTCTTCCTCGAGCCCTTCCTGTTCACCGGCGGCGGCCCCAACAACGCGACCCTCACGATCCTGATGCTGATCTACGACTACGCCTTCGGGAGCAGCCTCGGCGGCAACTACGGTGCCGCCACCGCCCTGAGCCTGATGCTCGCCGGCGTCCTCGCCGTCCTCTCCGCGGTGTACTTCCGCGTGACCCGACCCTGGAGCAGCTGACATGGCAGCGAACAACCGGCCGTCGACCCTCGCCGGCCGACGCCCTCCGGAGGCTGTCGAACGGGGCATCGTCTCGTCCCACGACCGGCGCCGGCCGAGCGTGCGGGGCTCCCTCGGGGTGCTGCAGGGCGGCCTGCTGATCGCCCTGGTCGTTGTCGGGCTGGGGCCGATCCTCTGGCTCGCGAAGGCCGCCGTCACGCCCACCCAGGAGACCCTGCGCCAGCCGCTCGGCCTGTTCCCCACCGGGATCGACTGGGCCAACCTAGCCACCGCGTGGAACCGCGCCGAGATCGACCACTACTTCGTCAACACCCTGATCGTCGCGGCAGGCGCCTGGTTCTTCCAGATCCTGGTCGCCACCACCGGCGGCTACGTGCTGTCGGTCCTGCGACCGCGGTACGGCAACGCGATCTTCGCACTCGTGCTGGCGACGCTCTTCGTGCCGTCCGTCGTGCTCCTCGTGCCGCTGTACCTGACCATCCTCGACGTGCCGATCGTGCACGTCAGCCTGCTCAACACCTTCTGGGCGGTCTGGCTGCCGATGGGCGCCAGCGCGTTCAACGTGCTCCTGGTCAAGCGGTTCTTCGACGGCCTGCCCCGGGAGATCTTCGAGGCCGCCCGCGTCGACGGCGCCGGACCCTTCCGGCTGCTGTGGAGCATCGTGCTGCCGATGTCCAAGCCCATCCTCGGCGTCGTCTCCGTCTTCGCCGTCATCGCCGCCTGGAAGGACTACCTCTGGCCCATGCTGGTCCTGCCCGACCCCGCCAACCAGCCGCTGTCCGTCCGGCTGCCCGCCATCGCCCCCTACCTGGAGCTCGACGTGTTCCTCGCGGCGCTCGCGATCTCGACTGTCCTGCCGATCGCCCTGTTCCTCGGCTTCCAGCGCCTGTTCCTGAGCGGGGCGGGGCTGGGCGGCGCGGTCAAGGGGTAGCGGCCCGGCCGGCGGCCGGTGCCTGTGGACGACGTGGGGTGCATGTCGGTGGCCCGGCCTAGGATCGAGAGTGTGACCAGCCTTCCCGACGCACCGACCGCCCCCACCGCCGACGAGCGGATTCCCGACGTCGAGGAGCTCCTCGACCTCGCTGTCGGTGAGCTGGGCGGTGGGCGCCGGGACGGCCAGCACCGGATGGCGGTGGCGGTCGGCGAGGCCATCGAGAAGGGCGAGCACCTGCTCGTCCAGGCGGGCACCGGCACCGGTAAGTCGCTCGGTTACCTGGTGCCCGCCGTCCGGCACGCGGTGGCCGCGGGGAGCAAGGTCATCATCTCGACCGCCACCCTCGCGCTCCAGCGGCAGGTCATCACGCGCGACCTCCCGCTGGTGGCGAAGGCGGTGGCGCCGCAGCTTCCCCGGGAACCACGCATCGCGCTGCTCAAGGGCTGGCACAACTACCTGTGCGTGCACAAGGTGGGGGGAGGGTACCCCGCCGACGAGCCCACGCTCTTCGACCTGCCCGGCGGTGAGGACCACCCGCGTACCGAGGAGCCCGCCACGTCCGGGGGCGCGCGCAGTCGGCGCAAGGACGACGGCGCCACGCTCGCCGACCACGTCCGCCGGCTGCACGAGTGGGCGGGGGAGACGGAGTCGGGTGACCGAGACGACCTGGTGCCCGGCGTGCCGGACCGGGCCTGGCGCCAGGTGTCCGTGACCGCCATGGAGTGCCTGGGCGGCAAGTGCCCCATGCTCGCCGAGTGCTTCCCGGACAAGGCGCGCGCCACCTCCCGCGACGCGGACGTGGTGGTCACCAACCACGCGATGCTCGGTATCGCTGCCACGGGCAGCCCGGGCATCCTCCCGGAGCACGACGTCGTGGTGGTCGACGAGGCGCACGAGCTCACGGACCGGGTGACGTCGTCGGCGACGGTGGACCTGTCCATGGCCTCGGTGGAGAACGCCGCCCGGCTGGCCCGCCGGCACGCCGGCACGAACACCGACACCCTCGACCAGGCGGCGCAGGCGCTCGGGACCCTGCTCGTCACGGCGCCCGCCGAGCGGTTCCCGAACGGTCTGCCGGACGGCCTGCGCACGGCGGTCGGTGCGGTACGGGATGCCGCACGCGAGGTGCTGAGCACGCTGAAGCCGGACACGGGTGGCGGCAAGGGACAGGCTCAGGGCCAGCCCGAGCCGGGCCTGAAGATGGCGCAGGGCGCGATGCTGCAGCTGTTCGAGACCGCCGAACGCATGGCCTTCCAGGACACGACCGCCGACGTGCTCTGGTGCTCGCGCCCGGACAACGGGTGGGGCGGGTTCGGTGACAACGTGACCCGCCTGCACGCGGCACCGCTCCACGTCGCCGGACTGATCCGCATGCATCTGCTGGGCGAGGCGACCGGCGTGTTCACGTCGGCCACGCTGGCGCTGGGCGGCACGTTCGAGCCCGTGGCGGGCACGCTGGGCCTCAAGGGCGAGGACGCCCCGCCGTGGCAGGGGCTGGACGCCGGCAGCCCGTTCGACTACCCACGCCAGGGCATCCTGTACGTGGCGCGGCACCTGCCGGCCCCCGGCCGCGAGCCGACGACGGAGGCGCAGCTCGACGAGATCGCCGAGCTCATCACGGCCGCCGGGGGGCGCACGCTCGGCCTGTTCTCGTCCCGGCGCGCGGCGAACGCGGCGGCGGAGGCCATGCGCGAGCGGCTGGACTTCCCGATCCTCGCGCAGGGCGACGACCAGCTACCCACGCTGGTGCGGCAGTTCGCCGAGGACCCGGCCGCCTGCCTGTTCGGCACGCTGTCGCTGTGGCAGGGCGTCGACGTCCCGGGACCGTCGTGCCAGCTCGTCCTCATCGACCGCATCCCGTTCCCGCGCCCGGACGATCCGGTCAAGGCGGCGCGGGCCAGGGCCGTCGAGCAGGCGGGTGGCAACGGGTTCATGGCGGTGTCCGCGCAGCACGCCGCGCTGCTGCTCGCGCAGGGTGCCGGGCGCCTCGTGCGGAGCATGGACGACCGGGGAGTCGTCGCGGTCCTGGACCCGCGTCTCGCGACCGCGCGGTACGCCTCGTTCCTCACGCGCTCGATGCCCGGGTTCTGGCCCACCACGGACTCCGCGCTGGTCCGCGCCGCGCTGGCGCGGCTCGACACATAGCCTGGAGACATGTCAGTCCCTTCGGACGTCCAGGCCGCGCAGCCGTCCGGGTCACGCACCACCAAGCTGGCGGTGGTGGGTGCCGGGGCGGTCGGTTCGACGCTGGCTTTCGCCGCGCTCACGCGGGGTTCGGCTCGCACCATCGCCCTGCACGACGTGAACCGGGCCAAGGTGGAGGCCGAGGTGCTCGACCTGCAGCACGGCCTGATGTTCACGTCCCAGGCGCAGGTGGTCGGCTCGGACGACGTGGCCGTCTGCGCGGGGGCGGACGTCGTCGTCGTCACGGCCGGGGCCAAGCAGAAGCCCGGGCAGACCCGGATCGACCTCGCCGAGGCGACCATCGGGCTGATGCACCAGATCCTGCCCGGGCTGGTGGACGTCGCGCCGGACGCGACCTACCTGATGGTGACCAACCCCGTGGACGTCGTGACCTACGCGGCGCTCAAGATCTCCGGCCTGCCGCGTGAGCAGCTCTTCGGCAGCGGCACCGTCCTGGACTCGTCGCGGCTGCGGGTCGTGCTCGCCGAGCGCTGCGGCGTGGCCGTCGGGAACGTGCACGCGTACATCGCGGGGGAGCACGGTGACTCGGAGATCGCACTGTGGAGCTCCGCCACGATCGGCGGTGTCCCGCTGCTGGACTGGGCTCCGCTGGGCGGCAGGCCACCGATCGACGCAGCGGTGCGTGCGGAGGTGCACCACGAGGTGGTCGACTCCGCGTACCGGATCATCGCGGGCAAGGGGGCGACCAGCTACGCCGTCGGCCTGGCCGGAACCCGCATCATCGAGGCGGTCCTGAACGACGAGCGCCGGGTCATGCCGGTGTCCTCGCTGCTGGACGACTACCACGGCATCAGCGACGTCTGCCTTTCCGTGCCGTCGCTCGTGGACCGGCGCGGTGTCACCGACACGGTGCGGGTCCCGATGTCCGACGACGAGCTGGCCGGCCTGCGTGCCTCGGCGGACAGTGTGCGGGCGGTCCAGCGGCGCTTCGGCTTCTAGAAGCAGCGAAGGTCTCGACAGGCTCGACCACCGGTGCGTACCCGTTGGTCGAGCCCATCCGTTGGTCGAGCTTGTCGAGACCCTTACAGGCTGCGCAGCACCGCGACCACGCGGCCCAGGATCTGCGCCTCGTCGCCCGGGATGGGCTCGTAGGCAGGGTTCTGCGGCAGCAGCAGCACGTGGCCGTCCGCCTGCTTGAACGTCTTGACCGTGGCTTCACCGTCGATCATGGCCGCGACAATCTCGCCCTGCTCGGCAACGTTCTGCCGCCGGACCACCACCCAGTCCCCGTCGCAGATCGCGGCGTCGACCATCGAGTCACCGGCGACCTTGAGCAGGAACAGCTCGCCGTCGCCGACCAGCTGGCGGGGGAGCGGGAAGACGTCCTCGACGACCTGCTCGGCCAGGATCGGACCACCGGCGGCGATCCGGCCGACCAGCGGGACGTACGACGGCGGCGGGGTGCTGGCGTCGTCGGGCACCGAACCACCCCAGTGGACCTGGCCGCTGCGGCGCGGCTCGGGCCAGTGGATCTCGCCGCGTGTCGGCTTGTCGACCTGGTCCGCCAGGGGTTCGACGAGCTCCATCGCGCGCGGCCGGTTCGGGTCGCGGCGCAGGAAGCCCTTCTTCTCGAGCATCTGGAGCTGGTGCTTGACGCTCGACGGGCTCGCCAGCCCGACGGCCTCGCCGATCTCACGCATCGACGGCGGGTAGCCCCGCGTCTCGAACGACTGCCGAATCGTGTCCAGCACGAGGCGCTGCCGTTCGGTGAGGCGGTCTGTCGGAGAGATCGTGTGTACGTCAGCGACCGCCTTGTCGCTCGGCGCGTCCAGCGTGGCGACGCCAGGGAGTGTCATGTCGACAGCTAGTGCCGTGTCGGCGGCTCTCGTGTCGCTGGTCCCGTCCCGTCCCGTCATGCCCGTGCCCCTCCCGTTCCGACAAATGTTCTCTCGTGCGTCACCCACTCTAGATCACAAACTCGCTCGGCTCAAACGAATGTTCGAGCGTGTCTCGACATCGACGGTGTCCCGTGCTACACAATGGTACGGGCGTTCGACGAACGCTTGTATGAACGACAAGAGCTCAGTCACTCTTCGAGGAGGGGCCATGGGGGACGTGATCCCGCTGCGGCAGTACACCCCGACGTATGGACAGGCGTACGCGCCGTCGTATGGCCGGGCCTATGTACCGGTGTCTCGGCCGACCGTGGTCCCGGCGTACCGGCCGGCCCGGGAACGCACGATCGCCGACCGGCTCGGGCTGTCCGGTCTGCGGCTCACCCGGCGCGGCCGGGTGACGCTCGTGCTGCTGGCCATGCTCCTGCTCGCGCCGATGATCACCTGGGGCGCGACGGCGGTCGCCAGCTCACCGGGCGAGCCGACGGAGGTGCGGGTGCACGCGGTGCAGCCGGGGGAGACGCTCTGGGGCTTCGCCCAGGAGATCGCGGAGCCCGGCGAGGACGTCCGGCACGCCGTCGGGCGGCTCCAGGAGCTGAACCAGATGTCGTCGGGCTCTCTGGGGGTCGGGGAGCTGTTGCTCCTTCCCAAGGAGTGACGAGAGACCACAATTCGCCGTCAAATGGCGCGGCGATGTTGCATGGGGGTGGTTTGCCCGCTTACGGTCGGGGCGCGACCGGAGGCCTCCGGTCGGTGGTCGACCACGCAGGAGTGAGCATGCACTGCCCGTTCTGTCGCCATGCTGACTCGCGCGTGGTGGACTCGCGGACCGCCGACGACGGCCTGTCGATCCGGCGCCGGCGCCAGTGCCCCAACTGCAACCGGCGGTTCACCACCGTCGAGACCGCGAGCCTGTCCGTGGTCAAGCGTTCCGGCGCCACCGAACCGTTCAGCCGCGACAAGGTCGCCGCGGGTGTGCGCAAGGCGTGCCAAGGGCGTCCGGTGAGCGACGACGACCTCGCGATCCTGGCCCAGCGCGTCGAGGAGACCCTGCGGAGCAACGGCAGCGCGGAGATCGACGCGTACGAGGTGGGCCTTGCGATCCTTGGCCCGCTGCGCGAGCTCGACGAGGTGGCCTACCTCCGGTTCGCGAGCGTCTACCAGTCGTTCGACTCGCTCGAGGACTTCGAGAGCGCCATCACCTCGCTGCGCGCGGAACGTGCCGAGCGGGCGGCCGCGCAGGCCTGAGGGCTCGCCCGGAGCCGCCACGGGGCCGGGTATCGGTGGCCGGAAGCTGGACCGTGCCCAAAAATGTTGGCACCTCGTTGTGCCGTAGTGCAGGCTGGGCGACGACGGACCCGATCGAGGGACCCCCGGAACAAGAGGAGGTGATCGGTGTGACGGACGAGAAGCCCAATGCCGAGGCGGCAGAGGTCGAAGCCGAGGGCGTAGAGGAGCCCAAGGCCGCGACAGCGCCGAGCAAGGACGCGAAGGCACGGTTCAAGGAAGCGCTGGACCGCAAGAACGCGGCTCAGCACCGGACCGCCGCCGGCGACGTGAACACCGGTGCGGTGCACGGTTCGGAGACGACCGGCCCTGTGCAGAAGATGTTCCGCCGCAAGTCCGGCTGATCCTCGGTAACGAGGGCCGCCGACCGGGTATCTGACCTGGTCGGCGGCCTTTGTTGCGTTCACCGCCAGCAACGCTCAGGCTCTGTTCCGCCTCACCGAGACCACTGACAGGGGCTGACGGCGCAACTCCGCAGGGTGGCCTGAGACTGAGGTGATCATCATCGGCTGCGCCCGTGCGCCGTGCCGCAGGAGTCAGCCGTGGGCGAGGATCTTGAGGGCGACGACCCCGACGGCGAGTGCCGCGAGCACGCCCAGCGCCAGTATCCGAGCCGGCCAGGTCAGCTTGGTGCGGCGGACGCCGAGCCAGGCGATGAGCACCAGCGAGACGATCAGTGCGCCGACACCGACGCGCAGCGCGGCGGTCACCTCCCACCATCCGCGGGCTGCGGCTGCCAGGGCGAGCAGCGGGACGACGATGGTCAGCAGAGCGCCACGGCTCGTCGCTGTCATGGCGCGGACCTTGGCCCGGTCCGGGAACCGGCCTTGCGCGGCGAGGTGCGCGATGAGCTCCGCGAGCCAGGCGGCCGCGACGGTGCCGACGGCGGTGATGGTCAGTGATCCCGCGGCAGTCCCGGCGGTGAGGCCGTGCGCGTGAGCGTGCAGCGTGAGTCATCGACCGTGTCTTCCGTCAGCGGTTCGCAGGGCGGGATCTGCCGTATAGGAAGCGAGGAGCGCTAGCTTGTCGGCGCTGTCGGTTCCGACGTCCGGGTGGTAGATCGCGAGAACGAGCGCGTGGGCAGTGTCGCTGATGATGAGTTTCTCGCGGTTGAGGGTGAGCGTGCCGACGGTGGGATGGTTCATGGTGATGGGCCAGCTCTGCCGAGCTTGGACGTCGTGTTGCGCCCAGAGGGTGCGGAAGTGGTCGCTGGCGAGGGAGAGCTCGCCGACGAGATCGATGAACCGGATGTCGTTCGTGTCTGTCCCGACCGAGCGGCGGAAGCCGGCGACCAGCCGAGCAGTGGTGTCGTCCCAGTCGGGATACAGAGCCTGTTCGTCGGGATCGAGGAACACGTCGCGCAGGCGGTTCTGGCCCGCGACGATCCGGGGTGAGAGTGCCGTGGCGAGCGGGTTCGCGGCGAGGACGTCGAGATAGCGGCCTTCGACGAATGCCGGTAGATGCAGGATCGCCAGCATCTTGCTGATGCCTTCGGGGACCTTCTCCGGCGGCGGCCGTCGCCGTGAGCGCGGAGGGGGCTGTTCGTTGAGGGAGAGCAGGTACGCGGTACCAGTTGCGTCGAGGCCGAACACCCGGGCGAGGGCTTCGAGGATCTGCGCGGAGGGGCGTCGGTCGCGGCCTTGTTCGAGGCGGAGGTAGTAGTCCGAGCTGATCCCCGCCAGAAGGGATACCTCAGATCGGCGCAGGCCGGGCACGCGTCGGTTGTTCCCCGGGGCCAGGCCAACCTGTTCGGGACGGACGCGCGCGCGTTGCGCCCGAAGGTAGTCACCGAGCAAGTTCTCCTTGGGGGCCATGTTCGCGATTTTAGGCCGCTGAGGCGGCCTCGATGGTGGTCCTGCGGGGACCACTGTCGCGCGGGTATACCCACGAAGACGCCGCGGGAGTCACCGTTGGTCACGGCGCAGCGACCAGAACGGGGCGAGCGCATCTCGTGTCGCGTGAGCGGCCGGCGAACAAGACAGAGGAGAACGAACCATGAGCGGACTGGCTGTCGTGACGGGTGCATCGTCCGGGATCGGTCAGGAGTACGCCCGTCGTCTGGCGTCGCAGGGTACCGACCTGATCGCGGTGGGCCGTCGGCAGGCGCGGCTCGATGAGCTGGTGACAGAGTTCCCGGAGGTGACTGTGCGGACCGTCGCTGCGGACCTGTCCACGCGGGAGGGCGTCGCGAAGGTCGTCGCCGCGATCAGGGATCAGCCGGTGACGATTCTGGTCAACAACGCTGGCGTGGCGCACTACAAGCCGTTCGTCGAACTGCCCGAGGAGCAGGCGGCGGAACTCGTCGGGGTAAAGGTGGCCGCACCGACCCTGCTCACTCGGGCGGTCGCACCGGGCATGGTCGAGCGCGGGGCCGGTCAGATCGTGAACGTCGCCGGCATGATCGCTTTCAGCGGTCCGGCGAGCTTGGAACAGGTGCCGCTGCCTCGGGCGGTGTACACCGCAGGCCTGGCCTACGCGGTGGCCCTGTCGCAGACGCTGCACGCCGAGCTGTCCCCGGCCGGCGTGAACGTGCAGGTGCTGTGCCCGGGTGTCGTCGCGACAGAGTTTCACGAGCGGCAGGGCATGGACGTCTCCGCTGTTCCGCGGATGAGCGCGGCCGACGTCGTCACGGCGAGCCTTCGTGGAATGGAGCTCGGCGAACTCGTCACCGCTCCCGGTGTCGAGCGGGACGGCCTGTTGCAGGACGTGTTCACCGCAGACCTCGCCGCCTTCAGCGCGCAGTCGCCCGAACTGGCGGCTCGCTACAGGTCCTGAACGACAGGCCGCTGACCTGGTGAACGGAGACGGGGCAGCCCGCCCAGCTGCCCCGACGGCGTAGGCGTCCACGTACCCGCGGCGGGCGGGAGCGGCACGCCGTCGAGTCCCGGGTCAGGGCACAGGGACCGACGACTCCCGCGTCACGATGCGGCAGGGCAGCTCCTCGATACCGGAGGCGGCCCGGCCCTCGATCGCCTCGAACAGCCGCCGCGCGGCGATCCGCCCCACCTGCTCCAGGTTCATGTCGACGCTCGTGAGCTGCGGCCGGGTGTTCGTCGTCAGCACGGCCCAGTTGTCGAACCCGATGACCGAGATGTCGCGAGGAACGTCCTTGCCGGACTCGCGCAGCGAGTCCAGCACGCCCCTGGCGATCTGGTCGCTGCCGCAGAAGAAGCCGTCCACGTCCGGGTACTGGTCGAGGATCATGCTGGCCACCCCGCGCCCCCAGCCCTCGCTCCACGACCCGAAGAAGGTGCGCCCGCCCACGAGCTCCAGCCCGGCCTCCTTGATCGCGCGCTCCGCGCCCCGCGACCGGTCCTGGGCGGCCGCGTAGGAGGCGTCACCTGTCACATGTGCGATCCGGCGGCGCCCGCACGCGAGCAGGTGGTCGATCGCGAGACCGCCCGCCTCGACGTTGTCGGCGGTGATGGAGATGTCGGCCGGGTTCTCCGACGGCGCGTACGCGTAGACGACCGGCACGGGCAGGTCGCCCGTCAGGGGCGGCCGGGGGTCGGTCCGCGAGCCGACGACGATCAGCCCTTCGACGCGGCGCGACAGCAGCGCGCGGATGTGGTGCTGCTCCCGGATCGCGTCGCCCCGCGCGTCGCACAGGAACACCGACACCTGACCGGCGCCGAAGGCGTCCTCTGCGCCCATCAGCACGGGGATCGAGAAGCGGCCCTCCAGGTCGGACGTGAGCAGCCCCACGGTGCCGGTCCGGCCCTGGAGCAGCCCCCGTGCCACCGCGTTCGGGGCGAACGAGAGCTGCTCGGCGGCCTCCAGCACCCGGGTGCGGGTCTCGGCGCGGACCTGGGCGCGACCGTTGATGGCCTTGGAGGCGGTGGCGATCGAGACCCCGGCCAAGCGGGCGACGTCGGTCAGTGTGGCGGTGCGCGGGGTCTCGGCCGAGGCCATGGATTCCTCCTGGAGAGTCGATGCCGAACCTTACCGAAAAGGTGTAACACAACAGTGGCGAAGGTTCGTCCTTGACGTCGTGTGGCGCCCAGTCTACTGTCACAGAAAGCCTTTTCGGACGGTTTCGGCACGGAGCGCCCCCGCTCACCGACCGGCCGAGTGACGACGAAGTCAAGGAGACGGATGATGGCAACCCACCGCAGGGCGAGCGTGAGGCTCGTCGCCTCCTTCCTCGCAGCAGGGCTCGCGAGCACGGCGCTCGCTGCCTGCAGCGCGTCGGACGGGGACGGCGGTACGCAGGAGGCGGAGGTCACGGCCGAGGGCGTCGACGACGGCACGGAGCTCACGCTCTGGACCAGGGCCCCGCTGGAGCAGCAGGCGAACCTGCTCGTCGAGGCGTACAACGCGTCGCACGAGAACCAGGTCGAGCTCACGGTCGTGCCGAACGACGACTACGTGGCGAAGGTGGGCGCGGCCGCGGGCAGCGACAGCCTGCCCGACCTCTTCGCCGCCGACATCGTGTACGTGCCCAACTGGGTGCAGCAGGGCCTCTTCGCCGACGTGACCGACGCCGTCGCCGAGCTTGACCAGGCCGACCAGATCAACAAGGGCCACCTCGAAGGAGGCACGCTGGACGGCCGGCAGCACGTCCTGCCGTTCGTCCTCGACGTATCGGTCATGTTCTACAACAAGGACCTCTACGAGCAGGCCGGCCTCGACCCCGAGCAGGGGCCGACGACGCTGGCCGAGTTCAGCGACCAGGCCAAGGCGGTCGACGAGCTCGGCGGCGACGTGTCCGGTACCTACTTCGGCGGCAACTGCGGCGGCTGCCTCGTCTTCACCTGGTTCCCCCAGGTCTGGGCCGGGGGAGAGGACGTGATGAACGCCGAGGGTACCGAGTCGCTGCTCGCCGGTGACACCGCGCAGGAGGTGTACGGGGTCTGGCAGGACCTCGTGCAGTCGGGCGCCGTGGGCGAGGGCTCCAAGGAGGAGACCGGCGCCACGTGGACCGGCCCGTTCCTCGAGGGCGAGGTCGGCGTGATGCCGTTCCCCGCCACCATGCTCGCCACGGCGGACGAGGCGCTCGGCGAGGTGGGTGTCGCGCCCATCCCTGGGCCCGACGGCGGTGCGTCCACGTTCGTGGGCGGCGACGGCCTCGGCATCTCCAAGGACTCCGAGAACGCCGACCAGGCCTGGAACTTCATGTCCTGGCTCATGTCGGAGGAGGCGCAGGTCGAGGTGCTGGCGAAGAACGGCGACGTCGTCTCGCGGGCCGACCTGGTCGAGAACGAGTACTCCACCAAGGACCCGCGGGTCCTCGCCGTCAACGAGATCGCCGCACAGGGCCGCACTCCCCTCGCGATCAACTTCCAGCAGGCGTTCAACGCCCCGGGCAGCCCGTGGGTGACGATGGTCCGCAACGAGGTGTTCGGCGAGGGCGGGTCCGTGGAGACGGACAACGAGGAGATCACAGCGGTGCTGGCGCAGTAGCCGCCCGCAGACGTCCGTCCGCGTGGTCCCGCCGCCGGGAGACGGCGGGACCACGCACCGAAGTGAACGAGGAGCCACCCCGTGCCCGCGAACCTCTCAGTCCGCCCGCCCGTCAGACCCGCCGGCCGCACCAGACCCGCCCTCGCCGCCGCCGCACGGCGCCGGGCGCTACGCGGCTGGGGCTACGCGGCGCCGACCGCCCTGCTCGTGATCGGCCTGTTCGTCCTCCCCGTCCTGCTCGTCGGCCAGATGTCGGTCTCCGACTGGCCGCTGCTGTCCGGCAACCAGGGGATCAACGCACCACAGAACTACGTGGACGCCGTCGGGCACCGGTACTTCTGGGATTCCGTGGTCTTCACCGTGAAGTACACCGTGATCGCCACCGTGCTGCTCATCGGTCTCGGCCTGGGGTTCGCGCTCCTCGTGCAGGAGTCGAGCCGCTGGACGGCGGTCCTGCGCACGTCGATCCTGGTACCCAGCGCACTCGGTCTGGCGTCCGCCTCGCTGCTCTTCTACGCGCTGTACTCGCCTCAGGTCGGCCCGCTCTCCCCGCTCCTGCGGAGCCTCGGCCTCGCCGACGGCCCGGTGACGTTCCTCGGGACGCCGGACAGTGCGCTCTGGTCGACGGTGTTCCTCGTGGTCTGGCGGTTCGCCGGGTTCTACATGCTGCTGCTCATGGTGGGGCTCCAGGGCATCCCGCACGAGGTGCTCGAGGCCGCCCGGATGGACGGCGCGAACCGCTGGCAGACCTTCGTGAGCGTGACGCTCCCGCTGCTGCGTCCCTCGCTGGCCCTGTGCACGGTCCTGTGTGTCACGGGCTCGCTCCTCGCATTCGACCAGTTCTACATCCTGACCAAGGGCGGACCGGACAACAGCACGCTCACGGTCGTCCAGCTCATCTACAACGTGGCCTTCCAGGGCCAGAACGACCTCGGCGTCGCCGCCGCGCTGTCGATCGTCGTCCTGGTCGTGCTCGTCGTCGTGAACGTGGCCCAGCTGCGCGCCATGCGTACCGGCCAGGAGGACTGACATGACCATGACCGCACCCGCACCGACCCCTGCTCGCCCGCGGCTCCGTCAGGTGCGCGCCCCGCGGGCCCGCCTCGCCGGGATCGCGCTGCGGACCCCGTACTGGGTCCTCACCGGAGCGCTCGCGATCGTCTTCATCTTCCCGCTGGTCTGGGCCGGGGTGGCGTCCGTGGCACCGCAGCCCGGCAGCAGTCAGGTCGACGGCTGGGGCTTCGGCAACTACGTCACCCTCATGGAGTACCAGGCCGGGCTGCCCCGGTACCTGCTCAACTCCACGCTCGTGTCGGGCCTGACCGTGCTCTTCACGCTGACGGCCTCGGTGCTGGGCGGCTACGCGTTCTCCCGCTTCCGGTTCCCTGGCCGGGACGTGCTCTTCCTGCTGACGCTCGCGATCCTGATGGTCCCGTACGCGACCCTGCTCATCCCCCTCTACGTGATGCTGAACGCGGTCGGGCTGCAGAACACACTGGTCGGCCTGTCACTCGTGCTCACGGTGTTCCAGCTGCCGTTCGCGACGTTCATGATGCGGATCTCGTTCGACGCGGTGCCGCGCGAGCTCGACGAGGCGGCGCTCGTGGACGGCTGCTCGTCGTTCCGTGCCCTGCGCACCGTGCTGCTGCCCGCGGTCAAGCCGGGGGTCATCACGGTCGGTCTGTTCGCGTTCCTGGCGGCCTGGAACGACTTCGTCGCGCCGCTGATCCTCATCTCGGACTCCGACAAGATCCCGCTCCCGCTGGCCGTCGCGAACCTCCGGGCCCAGGTCATGGGGATCGTGGACTACGGAGCCACGGAGGCGGGCGTCGTCGTGATGGCCCTGCCGTGTGTCGTGCTGTTCCTCCTGCTCCAGCGGCACTACGTCCGCGGATTCATGTCCGGGGCGCTCAAGGGCTGACCGCCCTGTGCCCCTCACCTCGCTCGTCCACCCTTCTCGGAGGTCTCCGCATGCTCTTTCCGACCGGGCACCATGGCGCCGCCACCCCCGCGCCCGTCGTGCCCTCGACCGGGCGGTTCCAGCCGCTCGGCCTCGACCAGGTCCGCATCACGGGCGGCCAGTGGGCACGCCGTCAGGAGGTGAACGCCTCGGCCACGCTCACGCACATCGAGCATTGGCTGGAGCGCGAGGGCTGGCTCGGCAACTTCGACCTCGCGGTGGCCGGTGGTTTGCCGGGCGGCCGGCGCGGCCGGGAGTTCAGCGACTCGGAGGTGTACAAGCTCCTCGAGGCCATGGCCTGGGAGCTCGGCCGGCGGCCCGACGGCGACCTCGAGCACCGGTTCGGCGCGATAGTGCGGCGGGTGGCGGCCGCCCAGGAACCGGACGGGTACGTCGGCACGCGGTTCGGCCGGCCCGGACAGCAGCCGCGGTACTCGGACCTGGAGTGGGGTCACGAGCTCTACTGCCAGGGCCACCTCTACCAGGCCGCCGCCGCGCGGGCTCGTACCGGCCGGCCCGGCGACCTCCTGGTCGAGGTCGCCCGGCGCAGCGCCGACCACGTGTGCGCGGCGTTCGGGCCGGACGGCAACCAGGGCGTCTGCGGGCACGCGGAGGTCGAGGTCGGCCTGGCCGAGCTCGGGCGAGCCCTCGGTGAGCCGCGCTACCTCGCGCAGGCCGCGCTGTTCGTCGACCGGCGCGGGCACGGGGTGCTCGCCGACATCGAGTTCGGCCGGTCGTACTACCAGGACGACGTGCCGGTGCGGGACGCCGAGGTCTTCCACGGCCACGCCGTGCGGGCCAACTACCTGGCCGCCGGCGCGGTCGACGTCGCGGTCGAGCTCGGCGACGAGAAGTTGCTCGACGCCGTCGCGGGCCAGTGGGCGCGTACCCAGGCGCGCCGGACCTATCTGACCGGCGGGCAGGGGTCGCACCACCAGGACGAGGCGTTCGGCGACGACTGGGTGCTGCCCCCGGACCGCGCGTACTCCGAGACGTGCGCGAGCGTCGGCTCGGTCATGGTGTCGTGGCGGCTGTTGCTCGCGCGCGGCGGCGCCCAGTACGCCGACGCGATCGAGCGTGCGCTGACCAACGTGGTGGCCACCTCGCCGGCCGCCGACGGGCGGTCCTTCTTCTACGCGAACAGCCTGCACCAGCGCGTCCCGGCCGAGCACGTCGCCACGGACGAGGTCAGCAAGCGCGCCGAGGCGTCCCTGCGGGCGCCGTGGTTCGAGGTCTCCTGCTGCCCGCCCAACGTGGCGCGCACCTTCGCGAGCGTCGCCGCCTACGTCGCGACGGTCGACGACGGCGGGGTACAGCTCCACCAGTACGCACCGGCCGAGATCCGGGCGGCGCTCCCGTCCGGTGAGCCGGTGGCGCTCGACGTCGTGACCAGCTATCCGGACGACGGCCACGTCGAGGTGCACGTCGTGGGCGCGCCGGCGGGTGACTGGACGCTCACCCTCCGGGTGCCATCGTGGTCGTCGTCGGCCCGGGTGCGGGTGGACGGCGCGCCGGCCCGTGAGGTGGGCCCCGGCGCCGTCGAGGTGCCCGGCCCGCGTGCGGGTGGTGTGGTGACGCTGGACCTCGACGCCGCCCCGCGGTTCGTCGTGCCCGACCCGCACATCGACGCGGTCCGTGGCTGCGTGGCGGTGCAGCGTGGCCCCGAGGTGCTGTGCCTCGAGTCGGTCGACCTGGGGGAGGGCACCCGAGTGGACGACATCGTGGTGGATACCGCTGTCCCGCCCTGGGAGGTCGACGGAACGGTGTACGTCCGCGCCGGCACCCTGGGCGCGAGCGGCGGCGGATGGCCCTACACGACGACGGACGACGTCGTCCCCCGACCGCGGCCGGAGCTGCGCGACGTGGCTCTCGTCCGGTACCACGACTGGGCCAACCGCGGCCCGGCCACGATGCGGGTCTGGCTCCCTGTGCTCTGACCCCCGACACGGGTGGTCGGTAGAACGTCAGGAGATCGGCAACCCGAGTTGCCGATCTCCTGACGTCTTACCGACCACATCGGGCTAGCAGGCCACCCCCACGTAGGGAGCCGTGACGTCCCGGGTCACCACGTCGCCGTCGACCTCTCCGGTGACCCGGACGGTGACGCTGTCATCCTCGACCTGCCCAGCGCGGGTCGCGAAGGACTGGTACGCGGCCTGTCCTGGCGCGACGGTCGTGACCTCGCGCGTGCCGTACGGTGTGCCGATCCGGACGTCCACCGGGCCGTCGTGCTCGTTCACCGCGCGCACGGCGAGGGTGGCGCTGCCGGCCAGGCAGCGTGCCTCGGCGGTGACCGTCACCGCCGGGTCGGCGGGTTCGCCGGCACCCGGGTCGTCGGCGATCACCCGCCACTCGGTCGCGGCGACGGCGGAGAAGCTTGTCCCGTCGCCGTTCGCGTGGATCGTCGCCCGCAGGCGTGAGGTCGTGACCGGCCCGAACGTCATGCGGTTGAGCTGGTCCGTGCTCGTGCCGGCCGGTGACGGATCGGGCATGGGTGCCCAGTCCTGCGCCGCCTCGTCCCAGTACGACAGCTCCCAGGAGTCCGGTGGGGCGACGCCCGCGCCCGTGCCCTGCGGCTGGTCGGCCCAGAACTTGATCTCCGCGGCGGTCAGCCTGATCGGCCGCGGCCAGGTGTACTCGGCCCACTGGGTCGCCGGGTTGCTGCCCGACCACGTGCCCCAGAGCTGTGCCTGCGGCGGGCTCGCCGGGTCCAGCTCGTCGTTGAGCGCGAGCACCGAGTTCCAGCCGGCCGTGTACGACGCCGTCGGGGTGGCCAGCGGCGCGACGTTGCCGGTCAGCGGCCCGCTCAGGTCGGCGGGGATCGTGATCGTCCGGGCGGGCTCCGTGTTGCCCGCGCGGTCCACGGACCGGTAGCGCACGTCGTGGCGGTCGGTGTCCCCGGCGGGCACCGGCCCCTCGTACGGTTCGAACGCGCCGCCGTCCACCGCCACCTCGATGTGCGCGACGCCGGAGGTAGCGTCCGTGGCGGTGACCGAGACGGTGCGGGCCCGCGCGTCGAGGGCCGCCGTGCTCCGCGGGGCGGTGGCGTCGATACGAACGTCCAGCTCGGCCGGCGGTGACACGTTGCCCGCGCGGTCGGCGGCCGTCGCCGTGACGGTGTGCTCACCGTCGCCGGAGACCTCGACGTCGGTGTACCGGACGTGGTCGGTGACGACCGGGTCGGCGCCGTCGACCGAGGTCGTCAGGACCACCCGGCCACCGCCGTCGTCGGTACCCGCTACCCGGGCGCGCACCGCTGAGCGGAACCAGCCGCCGGTGCCTGCGCTGCCGATCGGGGTGACGGTCACCTCCGGGGCTGTCTCGTCGCCGGAGGTGTCCGACGGGTCGACGACGGTCACGGTGGCCCTGACGCGGTCCGCGGCGTAGCCGAGCACCGAGCCCTCCACGGTCAGCTCGCCCGGCTGAGCGACGTCCTGCGCGGTCAGCGCGTCCCAGTAGGCAGGCACCTGGAGGGTGTGGTCGCCCGGATACGTGGCGGTGACCGTGCCCGGCAGCTCCGTCTCGCCCACCTCGACGGTCATCCGCCCGGGTGCCACGGCCTCGGCCTGCTCGGCCAGGACCTTCCACTCCTCGACGGCCACGCCGGAGTAGGTGGAACCGTTGGTGGACGCGTCGAGGACTGCCCGGAGCTGGGTGGTGGTCACCGGGTCGAACGACGTCGGCTGGTAGCCGGCCGTTCCCGTCGGGTAGCCGTCGGCCCCGGACATGTCCGCCCAGGCGCCGTCATCCGAATCCCAGTACTGGATGCGCCACGACGCCGGCGCCGCCACCCCGACGCCCGAGCCCTGCGGCTGGTCGTTCCAGAACTCGATCTGCGACCCGGACACCCGGACCGGCTGGTCCCAGGTGTACTGGACCCACTGCTGCCGCGGGTTGTTCCCCGTCCACGTGCCCCACATGTCCGGCGGCAGCGGGTTGGGGCGCACGATCTCGTCGTTGAGCGCCTTGGCCCAGTACTGCGTCGGGACCGGGTCGTTGGACACAGTGACGCGTGCCTCCTGCGCGATGTTCGCCCGGGGCGTGCGGTCGGGCTGCTTCGGCGGAGTGGTCGTCACCGGGAGCATCCGCGGCGGGTCCTGCGTGTCGTCCCACTCGATGCGGTCGATCGCCACCGAGCGCCGGAAGTGGTTGCCCCCCTCGGCGTCGGCCGTGTGATAGGCGATCCACCACTGACCGTTCAGCTCGACGATGCCGGGGTGGCTCGTCGTCGACGAGACCGGCGGGAGGACGGTGCCCCGGTAGGTCCACGGCCCTTCGGCCGACGGCGCCGTCGCGTACGCGATGCACGCGTGGTAGTTCGCGGGCGTGCACCGGCTGGTGGGGCCCGCGTCGTTGCCCGCGTACGCCAGGTAGTAGGTGCCGTCGCGCTCGAAGAGCCAGGGGGCCTCGAAGAACCCGGTAAGCCCGGTGACGGACCGGACGTCACCGACCGGCGTCCGCATGTCCTGCGCCAGCTCGACCTGGCGCAGGTTGCCGAAGCTGCCCCAGTACATGTGCACGCGGGCCTCGGCGCCGTCGCCGTCCACCAGCACGGTCGGGTCGATGTTGTGGATGGTGTTGGGCGTGGGGAGCCGCTGGGAGACGATCGGTCCGCCCGCGTGGTCGGTCCAGGGCCCGGTGGGCGAGTCCGACACCGCCACGCCGATGCCGAACTTGTCGCCCGCCGGGCTGTCCGCCTCGTGCACGGGGACGTACCAGTAGTACCGGCCGTCGACGCCCTGCTGGACCTCGCCCGCGTAGGCGCGCCCGGGAGTCGCCCACGAGAAGACGTCCTCCGGCCGCATCAGCGACGGGTGGTGCGTCCACTCGCCGGCCTCGACGTCGGAGGTCACGAACGCGCCCCACTCGTTCATGATGAAGTCGTTGCGCGTGGGCCCCGCCTCGTCGTGACCCGTATAGACGTAGAGCCTGTCGGCCCCGGTGCTGTTGCCGGGCGCTCCGGCGGGGACCACCACCGGGGCGGGGTCCGCCGAGTAGTAGCTTCCGTCGGCAAGGATCGGGTTCTGCGTGCTGGTGAAGCGAGTGGGATCGGCGGCCTGGGCCGCCGTCGGCACGGCCGCCGCGGTGAGTCCGGCGGCGAGCAGCGCCGCGACGGCGCCCGCCGCGGCCGGTCTTCTCGTTCTGATCTGTCTCATGCGTGTTCTCCAGTCGTGGCACCTCGTCGTGGCACTGCCGCACTGACGCGCCGACCCTGTCACAGGCCGACGTCATCAACAATGGATTTCGGTAGTTTTCGGCACGCTCCCAGGCCGCCTGGGCGAACTTGGACCGAAAACACCGAAAACCATTGCCGGAAATCTCGACGGGTGCTTCACTGGTCGGCGCCGGGCCCCTCGATGGCGAGCGGGCCGGCGGAACCACCTGGCGGACACGGAGCCGGGGTGGGGAGCGCAGCGATGCGCGGCCTCCGCCCGAGCGGCGCGCCGTCCGTCCGACTGCCTGGTCGTCGACGGAGAGGACATGTGATGTCGGCACGAACACGAAGGGGCGCGGTCGCAGCCACCGCGGTGGCTGCGATGGTCGCCTGCGGGAGCGTGGCGTTGCTGCCACCGGCTGCTCACGCGGCGTCGCAGGTGCTGCCCGGGAACGAGGGCGACGTCGGCGTCTACACCGACGGGCTCACGGACTCGCTGGACATCGGAGACCCGGTGTACCGCAACCTCGACGTGGTCGAGGCCGCTCTCGACCCCGGTGTCCCGTACACCGCCGACAGCATGTACCGGTCGATCTTCGACGCGGACGTCGCCGCGGGCGGTGCCGACTTCTACCTCGACCGCGTGCTGGGCGTGAGCGGGACGACGGGGAACTCCGTGCTCCAGACCCGGGGCCGCACGCTCTACCTGCGCGGTGGGTCGAGCTGGAACACGATGGGTTTCGCGGGCAACGCCTTCGCCGGCGGGCCGAACAACCTCGGGGACTTCTACACGATCACCGTGCCCGGGCAGACCGTCAGCGAGGAGGGCGACGCCCGGTTCAACGCACCCAGCCACGCCAAGGCGCGGTACTCGATCGGCTCGACCGGGGTGACCGCCGACCTGCGCAAGCTCATCACCCATGACAACACCGCCCTGTCCGCCGTCACCTTCACCAACCCGGGCAGCAGCGACGTCACCTTCACCGTGCGTGCCGCGTCGCCGGTCGCACGCGCCGCCGGGGACGCGGACGACGAGCTGACCGGCACGCGCACCCTGACCAGCGGTGCGAACAACGGGCTGGTCGACACGCCGTGGTCTACCGTCACCGTCGGCCTGAAGGCCGAGGGCTTCACGCGCAGCGGCACCTCGCTCGACCGGGAGGTCACCGTCCCGGCGGGCGGGTCCGTCGACCTGTCGGTCGTCGGCGCCCTGTACTCCGCCGCCCTGCCCGACGGCGAGGGTCAGCTGCGCGACTACGCGGCCATGGAGCCCGACGCGGCGTTCCGGGCCGGGGTGACCGCCTTCAACGAGCGGTGGGCTGCCGACATCCCGTACGTCGACGTGCCCGACCCGGCCATCGAGAAGGCGATCGTCTACCGCTGGTGGGGCGAGCGGTACAACAGCCTGGACGCGAACGAGCCGGGCTACGTGTACCAGTACCCGACCACCATCGAGGGCGTGCACCTGTACCAGAACTCGGTGGTGCTCACGCAGCCGATGCATCTGCAGGACACCAAGTGGATCCGCAACCCGTACCTCGCGTACGGCCAGGTCCTGAACGTCGGTGAGCTGTCCGGGTCGTCCGCCTTCCTCGACAGCCCCGGGCACACGAGCTGGAACAACCACTACTCCCAGTACCTCGGCACTGCGGGGCTGGAGGCGTACAACGTGCACGGTGGCGGCCCCGACGTCGCCGAGCGGTTCGCCCACTACTTCGAGCAGGACGGCGTGGGCCAGCTCGAGCACTACGACGGCAACGACGACGGCCTGATCGCCTACGACACGAACTACATGCCGGGCAACGACTCCGACGCGATCAGCTTCGGCTACCCGAAGGCGAACGCCGGAGCTCCAGGGGCTCGCACGATCGAGCGGCCCGAGTCGGCCTACGTGTGGGGCGCGTTCGACGCGGCCAGCAAGCTCTACGAGATCGCCGGCGCGGACCCCGCCAAGGTCTCCGGCACGGCGGCCGAGGCGGACCGCATCCAGCAGGCGGTGCTGGACCGGCTCTGGAGCGACGAGACGCGGATGTTCCTCGCGGGCACGTCGCACGGGGCGACGTCCGCGGCGGCGTCGGGCGGCAGCGCGAACCCGCTGCCCGAGGCGGAGCGGGACCTGATCCCGGCCAAGGAGTCCAACCTCTACGACGTCTACGCGCAGAACCTCATCCCGGAGGATGAGTGGGAGAAGTACGTCGACGGGTTCCGGTTCCTGCGCTACGGCGACAACTTCCCGATCTTCCCGTTCTACACGGCCAACCAGTACGACCGGGCGAAGTTCGACATCGGTGGTTCCAACAACTTCTCGAACATCAACTTCACGGTCCAGTACCGCGGCGTGCGCTCGGCGCTGCGCCACTACGACCCCGAGCAGCGGTACATCACCCCGGAGTACGCGGCCACGCTGCTCGACTGGATGGCGTGGAGCATCTACCCGAACGGTGACGCGCGCGTGGCGAACCAGGCCGAGTACTACTCGGGCTGGGACGCGGAGACGAAGACCTACAACCGCAACAACCCCAACCACGTGATGCTCGGCAACATGAGCTACATCTTCGTCGAGGACATGGGCGGTCTCCAGCCGCGCTCGGACGACTTGATCGAGCTCTCCCCGATCGACCTCGGCTACGAGCACTTCATGGTGAACAACCTGCGCTACCACGGTCACGACGTGTCGGTCGTCTGGGACCCGGACGGCACGCACTACGGTCTCGGCGCCGGCTACTCGCTCTTCGTCGACGGCGAGCGCAAGGCGTCCGCCGAGAAGATCGGCGCCTTCGTGTACGACCCGGCCGCCAACGAGGTGGTCGAGGCCGACGCGGGCATCGGCGCCGTCGTCGTCGCCGACCAGGGCACCGACCTGCCGACGGCGGTCGACACCCCGATCGAGGACGAGCGTGTCGTGTCGTACCTGAAGACGGCGGGCATCGATCTCACCGAGGAGTCGACGAACCTCGCCGAGGGCGCGACGCTCAGCTCGTCCGCCACCCAGGACGGCGCCCGCCCGACGCCGTGGCGCAACTTCCACACTCCCGGCTACTCCAGCAGCTCGATGAACCACACCCCGGGCGCGATCGCGGCCACCGAACGGCCCGTGTCGCTGGACGCGGTGACCGACGGCGTGACGGCGAACGAGCCCTACTGGGGCAACCACGGGACCGACGGCGACACCGGCTACGTGGAGCTCGACCTCGGCGAGCCGGTCGCGCTGGACAACGTGAAGGTCTGGTTCGTCAGCGACCGGCAGGAGGGCGGGTACGCGCAGCCGCAGCGCTACTCGATCCAGGTTCCGGACGGCCAGGGTGGCTGGACGGCCGTCCCTGAGCAGGCCAAGGCGCCGAAGGTCCCAGGGCCCAAGCTGAACGAGGCACTGTTCCCGACCACCACCACCGACCGCGTCCGGGTCGCCTTCACGAACGCGCCCGGCCGCTGGACGGCGATCTCCGAGATCCAGGCGTTCGACTCCGGCCGGCCGGTGCCTCCGGTGGTCAACGACCCGCCGTCGGTCACCGCGACGTCCGACGACAGCGCGGACGGCAACCTGTCCACGATGCTCGTGGCCACCGCCACCGACGACGGTCTGCCGGACGACGGCGAGCTGACCTACGGCTGGGAGACCGTCTCGGCGCCCGACGGTGCCGGCGTGATCTTCGCCGACGACGCCGCGCTCAGCACCCGGGTGACCGGCACAGCCCCCGGCGAGTACGTGTTCCGCTTCCGCGCGACGGACGGGGAGCACACCACCACCCGGGACGTCACGGTGACGCTCGAGGAACGCGAGACGACCGCCGAGTTCGGGCGGATCGCCACGATCACGACGAGCGGCGCCTCGCCGTGGGAGAACCCGCAGGAGGTCAACGCTGAATCGACGCCGGCGAGCTCGAGCCCCGGAGCGGGCAACGGCTGGGGCACCTGGGGCCAGGCCCAGAACGGCACCAGCCAGGAGCAGGCGGCCTGGATCCGGTACGCGTGGGACGCGCCGGTCCAGGTCAGCTCGACCGACATCTTCTGGTACGACGACACCGGCGGTACCAGGACCCCGCGCGCCGACACGTACGCCGTCGAGTACACGACCGACGGCGAGACCTGGGACCCCGTCACGCTCAAGGACGGGTCCACGTACGGGGACGCGCTCGCCCGGAACGACTACAACCACCTCGCCTTCGAGCCGGTGGAGGCGAGCGCGCTGCGGATCAGAATCTGGGGCGTGCAGGCCGGCGGGGCGGGGACCGGCGTCCTGCGCTGGCGGGTGAACGGCGACACGGTGGACACGGTCGCCAGCCCGGTGGTCATGCGCACCACGACGGGCGTCGTGCCTGAGCTGCCCGCGCAGCTCGACGTCGTCTACTCGGGCGGCAGCCACGGAGCTCTGCCGTTCACCTGGCAGGAGATCACCCCGGCGATGGTCGCCGAGACCAACGTCGAGCCGTTCGTGGTCCATGGCACCAACGCCGAGTACGGCCTGATCGCCGAGGCGCAGGTGTACGTGCGGCCGGAGACCGCGCAGGACGGCATCGCCATCCAGGGCGCGGAGAAGTTCGAGCAGGAGGTCCAGGTGGGGGAGCTGCCGCACCTGCCCACCCGGGTGGCCGTGTCGTACAACGACGGGTCGCGCGACAACCAGGCGATCGGCGTCGTGTGGGACTTCGACGAGGCCGTGGTCCAGGAGCCGGGGGTGCACGTCGTCACCGGCCAGCTCGTCCTGCCCGACTACGTGAGCGAGGCGGGGACCACGCAGACCACCCTCACGCTCACCGTGCTCGGCGACCCCGACGCCGGGCCGGTGGTCACCGCGACCGCGGAACCGCGGTGCCTGGCCGGCCGCGTGACGCTCGCGGTCCGGGCGGTCAACGACGAGGACGGCCCGCTGGACATCACGCTCGCCACGGCGTTCGGCACCAAGGAGACGTCCGGCGTCGAGCCCGGTGCCGCGGCCTACCAGTCGTTCGCCGTCCGCGCCGGCTCGGTCGAGGCGGGAACCGCGACCGTGACAGCGGACGACGGCGCCGGCCGCACCTCCGAGACCAGCGTCGAGTACCCCGCACTCACGTGCGGCTGACGGAAGGGACCAGCATGCACAGTGCACCAGAGACACCCGGCGTCTCCCGCCGGTCGCTGCTCCGGATCGGCGCAGCCGGCCTCGCCGGGGGCGCAGCCGCCCTCGGCCTCGCCGGCGGGGTGGCCTCGGCCTCGCCGCCCGTGGCGGCGGCGGCCGCTGCCCGGCTACCACGCCGGTACCTGCGCCTCCTCGACCGCTCCCCGGTCTCGGACCGCTGGCTCGCGACACCGTTCCCGCTCGCCGACGTCACCCTCGCGCCGAGCGTCGCCACCCGGTCCCAGGACCAGCTTCTGCACCTGCTTCGGGTGTACCCGGTGGACCGGGTCCTCGCGGTCTTCCGGCGCAACGCGGGACTCGACACGCGGGGCGCCAACCCGCCCGGCGGCTGGGAGGGCTTCGGCCACGAGAACGAGGAGCCCTGGGGCCCGGACGACTACCCGGGCCGGGCCAACGTCCAGACCGCCAACCTCCTGCGCGGGCACTACGGCGGGCACTTCCTGTCCGCCCTCGCGCTCGCGTGGGCGTCCACCGGCGAGCAGGTGTTCAAGGACAAGGTGGACGAGGTCGTCGCCGGGCTGGGCGAGGTCCAGGCGGCGCTCGCGGAGACGGGCCGGTTCACCCACCCCGGCTTCCTCGCCGCGTACGGCGAGTGGCAGTTCAGCCAGCTCGAGAAGTACGCGCCGTACGGCGAGATCTGGGCGCCCTACTACACCTGCCACAAGATCATGGCGGGCCTGCGGGACGCCTACCAGGTCGCCGACAGCGACCAGGCCCTGGAGATCCTGACGCCGATGGCGGACTGGGTCGCCAGCCGGCTCGACCCGCTGCCCGCCGACCAGCTGACGCGGATGTGGGGCATCTACATCGCCGGCGAGTACGGGGGCATGAACGAGGTGCTCTGCGACCTCGCGGCGATCACGGGCGAGGACAAGTACGTCGCCACCGCCGGCAAGTTCGACCTGACCCCGCTGGTCGACGCCTGCGCAGAGGGCACCGACACCCTGAACGGCAAGCACGCGAACCAGCACATCCCGCAGTTCCCCGGCTACCTCAAGGCCTACGAGCAGACGGGGGAGCAGCGGTACCTCGACGCCGTCACCGGGTTCTGGGGCATGGTCGTACCTGGCCGGACCTACGCCCACGGCGGGCACGGGGAGGGCGAGCTGTTTGGGCCGCCCGACACCGTCGCCGGCGACATCGGCGCCCGGAACGCCGAGACGTGCGGCACCTACAACATGCTCAAGCTGTCCCGCCTGCTGTACCTGCACACGCTCGAACCCACGTACCTGGAGTACTACGAGCGCGGCCTGCTCAACCACATCGTGGGCTCCAAGCGGAACACGCAGTCCGACACCAGCCCCGACGTCACCTACATGTACGGCGTGAACCCCGGCACCCGCAGGGAGTACGGCAACACGGGCACCTGCTGCGGCGGTACCGGGCTGGAGAACCACGTCAAGTACGCGGACACGGTGTACCTGCGGTCCGCCGACGGCACGGCGCTGCACGTCAACCTCTACCTCGCCTCGACGCTGGACTGGCCCGAGCGCGGGCTGCGCGTGGTCCAGGAGACGGAGTACCCGAAGGCCGGCTCGACCCGCCTCACGTTCGAGGGGTCGGGCGAGCTCGACCTGCGCCTGCGCGTGCCCGGCTGGGTGCGCAAGGGGTTCACCGTCCAGGTCAACGGCGCGGTCCAGGACCTGGACGCCGTCCCGGGCACCTACGTGAGCATCGCCCGCACCTGGGCGTCCGGTGACGTGGTCGACGTCGACATGCCGTTCAGCGTCCGGGCCGTGCCGACCGTCGACGACCCGGCGGTCCAGAGCATCGAGTGGGGCCCCACCGTCCTGCTCGTACGGGACCCCACCACGAGCTACCTCGACATCTCCCTCTACAACCACATGGGCCTCGACGGCACCCTCGACAGCGCCTTCGAGGCGACCGGCGACGGCTACTTCCGGCTCGGGGACCGCGTCCTCGAACCCGCGTGGTCCGGCGACCACACGACGTACCACATGTACGTGCGCCGCACGGAGCCACGCGTCGTGTTCGCGGGCCTGGACAGCGGGGTGGCGAACGCCGCCCGCCCCGACGGCACCACGCTGCTCGACGCCGTATGGGCCGACGGCGGGTTCGCCACCCGGGGCGAGTTCCTCGCCCAGGTGCAGGGCGTCACCGAACAGTTCACCGACCAGGGCCTGATCAGCCGGCGCGACGCCCAGCGCGTCCTGCTCACCGCGGGCAAGGCGAGGATGGCATGACCACACCACACAGAGTCGCCGGGCGCCGCGTGACCGCCGTCGTCGGCGCGCTCGTCCTCGCGCTGACGAGCCTGACCTCCGCCGTGGCGGCGCCGTCCGCTCCGGCGACGGCCGCCGGGACCACCGCGGCGGAGCCGGCCAACGTCGCACCCCTCGCCACGCCGAGCGCCAGCTACACCGCCTCGTGGAACCGCGTCGCCGCCGTGAACGACGGCGAAGGCGTGAGCACCGGCGGCTCCCACGAGGACACCTGGGCGACCTGGGGCGAGGACCCACGCCCGGCCAGCCAGTGGCTCGAGTACACGTGGGAGGCGCCCGTCCGGATCGACCGGTCGACCGTACGGTTCTGGTCCGACGGGACGGAGGCGAACGGCGACAACGTGCGCGTCCCCACCTCCTGGACGATCCAGTACTGGGACCAGGACGCCGAGACATTCGCTGACCTGCCCGCGCCGAGCGGCTTTCCCACGGACCGCCTGGGGCTGAACGAGACCACCTTCGAGCCCGTGACGACCACCCGGCTGCGGGCCACGTTCCAGGCGCTCGCGGGCGGTCCGGACGAGACCCACTCGGCGGTCGGGGTGTCCGAGTGGGAGGTCTGGGGGACCGGGGGCGTCGTCGAGCCCGAGCCGGAGGACCCGTTCGGTCCGATCGACCACACACCGGTGCACGTGCCGACACAGGTGGGCGTGCTGCCAGAGCTGCCGACGCAGCTCGACGCCGTCTACGAGGACGGCCGGGTCGTGCGGGTCCCGGTGACCTGGGCGGACGTCACGGCCGACGACGTCGCGGAGCCCGGATCGTTCGCCGTCACCGGGACGTCGCCCGACCTGGTGGAGCCGCTCGGCGGCACCGTGTACGTGCGCGACGGCGATCCCGGGCCGGTCGTCGCGGTTGACAACGTCGCGGTGGTCACCCTCGCGGGCACCGCGCCCGTGCTCCCGCCGGCCGTGACCGCCGAGTACGAGGACGGGACGCGCGACAGCCGGATCCCCGTCACCTGGGCCGACGTCGACGCGGGCGACTACGCCGAGGCCGGCGGCATGTTCTTCGTCGACGGCGCGGTCGAGGGAACCGACGTGCCGGCCGAGGCCGTGGTGTTCGTGCTCGAGCCGGACACGGCGCAGGACACGACGGCGCCGCAGGTCACCCTGACCGCAGACCCGGCGGCGGCGCCGTCGGGCTGGTACCTGCGGCCGGTCACCGTCACGGTGCGGGCGAGCGACAACCGGGACCCGGACCCACGGGTCGAGGTGGCTGTCGACGGAGCCGAGCCTGTCCCGTACACGGGGCCGATCATCCTGGACGGCGACGGCACGCACAGCGTGCGCGTCGTGGCGACGGACGCGGCGGGCAATGTCGGCGAGGCGGAGCGGGAGCTGCGCGTGGACACCACCGCGCCGGTGACCACCTCGAGCGTCGAGAACCTCGGCTCGAGCGTCGAGATCACGCTGGAGGCCACCGACGGCGACGGGTCCGGCGTCGACCGGATCCAGTGGGAGGGTCCTGGGACGTTCTGGGGCACCTACACCGGGCCGTTCACCCGGACGCTGACGGACGCTGAGCAGGTCATCGAGTTCGCGGCCACCGACTCAGCGGGCAACCCGGAGGAGCGCCGGTCGCTGACCCTGCCCGCGGCCGAGGCAGAGCTGCCCATCACAGCAGAGGCGTCCGCCCGTTGTGTGGCGGGCACCGTCCATGTCGCCGTCCGGGCGGTCAACGGGGCGGACGTCCCCGTGGACGTCGTGCTGACCACCGAGCACGGCTCACGCGAGGTGACCGGCGTGGAGCCGGGCGACAGTGCGTACCAGTCGTTCGCGACCCGCGTCGCCGCGGTGCCGGAGGGCACCGCGTCGGTGAGCGCCACGGGCACGGTCGACGGCTCCGAGGTCACCGTCCGGCACGACCTCACCGTCGCCGCACTGTCCTGCGCCTGATCACGAACCACGAAGAGAAAGAGGCACCATGATGAACCGCCACACCACCCGACGGATCGCAGCGGCAGCGGCGACCCTGGCAGTCGCGACGGTCGGTGGTCTAGCGACCACGGCCATGGCCGCGGAGGGCGACGACACCGGTGTCGGTCTGTCCGTGACCATCGAGGACAACACCCCGGGCGCCCTGAGCATGTCGGTGGCCCCGAACGACGGCGTCGTCCTCGCGGAGGAGGGCTCCGACGCAGAGGCCCGCCAGTTCGTGGGCAGCCTGCCCACGGTCACTGTCGCCGACACCCGTGATGCCGAGGACGTGCCGGAGGGCTCGTACTGGGCGGTCGTCGGTCAGGCGAGCGAGTTCACCGCCGAGGGGCGCGAGCCGATCGGCCCCGAGTACCTCGGCTGGGCACCGCGCCTGCTGACGCCGTCGCCGTCGGGAGACGTCGCCGCGGGCGAGCCGGTGTCCAGCGTGCTCCCGGACGGCTCGGGCGGTGCCGCCGTCGGTCTCGAAGGCCAGGAGCTCCTCCTGTCCACCTGGGCCGCGGGCTCCGAGGCGGGTCCGTGGGACGTGACCGCGGACCTGACCCTGCGCACGCCGGCTGACGTGCCGCACGGCGAGTACTCCTCGGTCCTGACGCTCTCCCTCTTCGAGGGCTGACCAACCACCTCGTTGAGTGCTGGATATCTGCTCTCGATCGGCTCCGACGCGCACAGATATCCAGCACTCAACCAAGTTCTCCGGAGGGTCGTCGATGTACATCCACACCGTGGCCAGGGGCGCCGTCGCACTGGTCACCATGGCGCTGGTGGTGACGGCGCCCGCGTCCGCGGCGGCGTCCGCACCGGCGCACACGGCCGACGACGACCGCATCACCTGGTCGGTCGTGCCTGCGGACGCGTCCGGCCCGGATGGGCGTCGCATCGTCGAGCTGGAGCTCGAGCCCGGCGAGCGGGCGACCGAGCATGTGGCCGTGAGCAACCACTCGGCGGACGAGGTGACGTTCGCGCTGTCGGCGAACGACGGGTACCTGACCGAGCGGGGCAGCTTCGACATGCGGCCGTCGTCGGTCCCGCCCACCGACGGCGGAACGTGGATCACGATGCCCTCCGAGGTGGTCGTCGGGCCGGGCGAGACAGAGGTGGTGTCCTTCGGCGTCACGGCGCCCGCCGACGCCGTACCCGGTGACCATCCGGCAGGCGTCGCCGCCTCGGTGCTGTCGGGCGATGAGCTGCAGGTGGAGTCGCGGGTGGGGGTCCGTGTGAACCTGCGCAGCCCTGGAGAGGCGGTCGCCTCGATGGACGCCGAGCTGCTCGACATGTCCTTCACCCAGGGTCAAGGCCTGCTCGAACCCGGCGCGGTCGTGGTGCGGTACGCCGTCGTCAACGACGGGACGGTCGCGCTGCGCGCGGCGTCGCGGGGGAGCGCGGAGAGCGCGTTCGGCGGTCCGGGCGCGGTCGCGGCCGCCGGCGAGCCGGCCGAGGTGCTGCCCGGCGGCCGCCGCGAGGTGACCGTGACGGTGCCGGGCGTGTGGCCCGTGGGGCCGTTCGACGTCGAGGCCGTCGTCAGCGCCGCCGTGGTGGAGGGCGGTCCGGACGTGCCAGTGCCCGCCGACGTCACTCTCGCCGACACCGTGTGGGCCCTGCCGCTGCCGCACCTCCTGGTGCTGCTCGCCCTGGCGCTCGTCGCATGGGCGGCGCGCCGGGCACTCCGCGTGCGCAGGGCCCGGCTCGACCGCCTGCTCGAGCGGGCTCGCGCCGAGGGGCGTGCGGAGGCCATGGCGCCGGCCGGCTGACCCCGTGGGGTCCCCACCGCACACGGCAGCGACCTGGCGAGACACTCCGTAGCGCTGCCTTGCCGGCGCGATCTGCCCTGCTACTGTCGGGACGATCATGCAGCACCGAGGAATGACCGCGAGGAGGCGGCGATGACCGAGATAGAGCCGGTCTACGGGGCAGGCACCTTGCTCCTGATCGCAGCGGCGGCGGTAGCTCTGCTCCTGTTCCTGATCATCCGGCTCAAGCTCCATGCGTTCGTCGCGCTCGTGCTGGTCAGCCTGCTCACCGCGGTCGCCGCCGGGATCCCCGTCGCGGACATCCCCGATGCGCTGCTGAGCGGGTTCAGCGGGACGCTGGGCTCGGTGGCGCTGCTCGTGGGATTCGGCGTCATGGTCGGCAGGCTGCTGGAGACCACTGGTGGCGCGCAGGTCCTGGCCGACACGCTCATCGCGCGGTTCGGTGAGAAGCACGCGCCGCTCGCCCTCGGTGTCGCCGCTCTCATCTTCGGCTTCCCGATCTTCTTCGACGCCGGCCTGGTGGTGTTCCTGCCGATCATCTTCACCGTCGCGCGACGGTTCGGTGGCGGCATCCTGCGCTACGGGCTGCCCACGGCCGGAGCCTTCGCGGTCATGCACGCCGTGGTGCCGCCGCACCCCGGGCCCGTGGCGGCCGCGGACCTGCTGGGCGGGAACATCGGCCTCACGCTCCTCCTGGGCGTTCCCGTAGCGATCGGCGCCTGGTTCCTCGGCGTCCACTACGTGGCCCGCTACCTGGGCGCCCGGTACCGCGTCGACGTCCCCGACGCCGTGTTCGGCCGGATGAACGGCGGCCGCGACGACGGCGCGGAGGGTGGTACGGACGGCGGCGGGTCGACAGCCACCGCCACCCAGGCCCCGCCCCGGTTCGGCACCGTGCTGCTCATCCTGCTCCTGCCCCTGGTGCTGATCTCGCTCAACACCGTCGTCAGCACCCTGATCACAGCCGGCACCATCGCCGAGGACGCGGTCTGGGCCAACACCCTGACGCTGATCGGGCAGACGCCCATCGCCCTGCTCCTCACCGTGCTCGTCGCGCTCGCCGCCCTGTCGCGCGGCCGGTTCTCGATGGCACAGGCGACCAGCATCCTGGACGACTCGCTCGGACCGATCTGCTCGATCATCCTCATCACCGGTGCCGGCGGGATGTTCGGCGGGGTGCTCCGGGCCAGCGGCATCGGCTCGGCGCTCACCGAGTCGCTGTCCGGCCTGGGCATCCCGATCCTCCTGCAGGCGTTCTTCATCGCGACGGTGCTCCGGGTCGCGCAGGGCTCGGCGACCGTCGCCCTGACGACGACGGCCGGGCTGATCTCGGCGCAGGTGGCGGCCGAGGGCCTCAGCGACGTGAAGATCACGCTCCTGGTGTTCGCCGTGGCCGCGGGTGCGACCGTGCTGTCCCACGTCAACGACTCCGGGTTCTGGCTCGTGAGCAGGTTCTTCGGCATGGACGTCAAGACGACGCTCAAGACCTGGACCGTGCTGGAGACGACGCTGGGCGTCGCCATCTTCCTGATCGCCGCGCTGCTCTGGCTCGTGACCGGATGAGCCGGCCGCGCCACCTCGTCGTCATGGGCGTCACCGCGACGGGCAAGACCACCGTCGGCCGCGCGCTCGCGGAGGCGATCGGCGGCGTGTTCGTCGAGGGCGACACGTTCCACCCGCCCGCGAACATCGAGAAGATGTCGGCAGGGACTCCCCTCGACGACGACGACCGGCGCCCGTGGCTGCGGGCGCTGGCCGGCGAGATCGCACGGATCGACGCGGCAGGCGAGCTCTCCGTCACCGCCTGCTCGGCGCTGCGCCGGCCGTACCGCGACTGGCTGCGCGAGGGCCACGCCGGTCTGTTCTTCGTGCATCTCGACTCGACGTTCGACGTCCTGCTCGACCGGATGAAGCGCCGGACCCACTTCATGCCGCCGTCGCTCCTGCAGTCCCAGCTCGACACCCTGGAACCCCTGGAGCCGGACGAGGCGGGTGCCGTCATCGACGACAACCAGACCGTCGACGCCGTGATCGCGGACGCGCTCGCCGCGGTCCGGGCGGCCTGACGGCCCGGTCACCCACCACCGGCAGGTCGCCCCAGAGGCCTACCGTGCGAGCTCGGGCGAGTCCGGTGGCCAGGCTCCGGGCGAGGGCTGGCTGAGCGGGGACGGGAAGGTCACCGGCAGCCGAGCGGGGAAGCGCATCCAGGGGCTGGTCGCCCACTCGACCTTGTCGGGGTCGCCGACGAGCGTCACCTGCAGGCGCTGCAGCAGCTCCGCGACCGCGATCCGCGCGATGACCCGCCCGAGTCGCGGCGCGGGGCAGCGGTGCGGGCCCGCGCCGAACGACAGGTAGGCGCGGTTGCCCACGGTGTCCCACGGGTCGGCGGACTGGACCAGCGGGTCGTGGTTGGCCGCGTGCACCCCGACGACGACCGCCGCCCCGCGCTCGATCAGCTTGTCGCCGATCGTCACCTCGCGCGTGGCGAACCGCGGCATGAGGTTGGGGTTGGTCGTCGAGCGCCACAGCACCTCGTCGAGCGCGTCGTCGATGTGCAGCCGACCGCCGGAGACCCGGTTCGAGAACCGCGGGTCGCTCAGCACCAGTGCGAGGGTCTGTGCCACCCAGGCCAGCAGCGACTCGTTGGCAGCGAGGGTGATGGCGGTGAGCGTCTGAGCCCGTTCCAGGTCGCTCTCGAAGTTGTCGTGCACGGCCAGGACCCCGGCGATGTCCTGGGTGCCGAGCTTCCTGCTGTGGGCGATGTGCCCGGTGACGATCTCCAGCAGCTCGACGGTCCGCTCCCGGGCCGCGGCGCCGGACTCGAAGATCGCCCGGGTGATCTCCTGCAGGCGCTGCGCCTGTCCTGGTTCGAGCCCGTCCAGCTCGGACAGCACGAGGAACGGGACGACCGCCGCGTACTCGGCGACCAGGTCGGCGCGACCGCGGTCCTCGAACCGGTCGATCAGCATCCCGCACAGCCGGCGGGTGATCGCCGCCGCGCGCGCCTCGTCGACCTGCGACAGCGCTTCGTCGACGGGCGGCCGCATGCGACCGTGCTTGGCGCCATCGGCGTCGGCGAGCGTGGGTTTCGGGGCGCGGGGGAGCATCAGATGGAGCGCCGACTGCGGTCCGAGCAGGTCCTCGGCGTGCCCGTGCCAGATCGACGGGTCCTTGATGAAGGTGCGGTCGTCCCGCAGCACGCCGACCGCCTCGTTGTGGCCGAGGACCAGCCACGCAGGTACGTCTGGCTCCAGGTCGACCGGGGCGACGGAGCCCCAGCGCTCGCGCAGCCGCTCGTACACGGTGTTCGCGTCGGCTGCCGTGGTGGTCTCCACGAGAAGCGTGCGGTCGGTCGCGTCGCGCAGCCGCACCAGCGGTTCCGACGGCGGTCGTGCGATCACGGTTCCCCTCTCGTCGGCGCCCTGGGCCGGGTCATGTGACGCCGGGGGCAAGCCCTCGCTCGGGATGCTAACGGACGAATGCTCAGGAGGCGCCACCAGTTGGGTCACGATCCGGGTCGGCAGTGCCGGGTCGCTTGTCGCCGGGCGGCGGTCTCGGCAGGATGTGCGGCATGCCCCAGGCCACACCGCTGCTCCGACTCCTCAACGTGCTGCTCGCCCCGGGTATGCGCACCCGCAAGGATCCCGACGCCGTCTTCGACCGCCTGCTCGAGGAGGTGCAGCGGGGCCGGGTGCCGCTCGGCGCCGACGACCTGGCCGAGGTCGACGGCCTGCGCCTGCTCCTCGCCGACCACGCAGGCAACCCGGACCTGAGCGGTCTCGGCTGGATGAGCACCCAGGACCAGATCCGCGACCGGCTGCGCAACCGGGCCGCCGTCCACGACATCCAGGCGAACCACCCCGAGGTGCGGGACGAGCCGGTGACGGCTCCCGTGTTCGTCGTGGGGCTGCCCCGCACGGGGACCACGCTGACCTACAACCTGATCGCACGCAGCCCCGGCAACCGGGGCCCGAAGCTGTGGGAGATGAACAACCTCGGCCTCCCGCGCCCCGCGGCGGAGCGCGAGAAGCTGATCGCCGCGGCGCGCAAGCGGTACGCGGTGGTCGGCAAGGTCAGCCCCGGCTGGGCGCACCTCCACCCCCTGATCGCCGACGGCGAGGAGGAGGACTTCATGCTGCGGGCCCACACCGAGATGTACGCCACGTGGGGACCCGCACCGCGCTACCTGGACTACGTGGCGAGCGCGGACCTCACCGACGACTTCCGGTTCCTCCGTGCCGCCCTCCAGGTCATGGCGGCCGGCGAGGCCCCGGCGCACTGGGTCCTCAAGCACCCGATGGACCTGTGGCGGATGCCCGAGATCCTGCGGGCCTTCCCGGACGCGCGGTTCGTCTGGACGCATCGCGCTCCCGCGGCCGCCGTCGCCTCCGGCTGCTCGATGGCCGAGGCGACGCACATGATGTACATCAAGCCGGGCCGCATCGACCTGGACCGGATCGGCAAGGAGTGGCTGGACATCTCCGCCGGTGGGGTGGAGCGCGCGATCAAGCTGCGGGAGGAGCTCCCCGGCGACGCGGTGATCGACGTCGTCTACGACGACCTGCTCGCCGACCCGAAGGCGGTCATGCACGGGGTCTTCGACCGCCTGGACCTCACCTGGGGCGAGACCGACGACGCCAACCTCGCAGCATCGCTCGACCGGACCGGCCACCGCCCCCACGCGTACACGCTGGAGCGCTACGGCCTAGACGAGGCCCAGGTGACGAAGGCGTTCGCGTCGTACAAGATCCCGCCGTCCACCCTCACCTGAACAACCCGTTGAGTGCGTGATATTTGCGCCGCTGACCCGGTCAGCGGCGCAAATATCACGCACTCAACGGGGCGTCAGCGGGCGGCCGGGCCCGGGGGGAACTCCGGGCGGTCGAAGGCGTCACGGATGCGGAGTCGGATCGTCGCGTCCAGCGCCTGGAGCTTCGCCGAGGCGCCCCGCTCGGTCACGTCCGAGATGTCCGTGACCACGTAGCCGATGTCACCACGCGTGGCGAGCATCTGGCCCTCGATGTTGGCGCCGTGGTCGGCGAAGATCTGGTTCACCGTGGCCAGCACGCCCGGCACGTTGCGGTGCAGCAGCGCGATGCGGCCCACGCCCGTCGGCTCGAGCTGGAGGTTCGGCAGGTTGACGCTCAGCGTGGTCGAGCCCGCGGTCACGTAGTCGCGCAGCTTCTTCGCGACGAACCCGCCGATCGACTCCTGCGCCTCCTCGGTGGAGCCGCCCACGTGGGGCGTGAGGATCACGTTGGGCAGACCGCGCAGGACCGACTCGAAGGCGTCGCCGCGCTTCTTGGGCTCCGCCGGGAAGACGTCGACGGCGGCCCCCGAGAGGTGCCCCGACGTGATGTGCTCGGCCAGCGAGTCGACATCGACCACGAACCCGCGGCACAGGTTGAGGAAGATCGCGTCCTGCTTCATGCGGGCGAACTGCTTGGCCCCGAACAGGCCGGCGTTCCCGGAGCGCCCGTCGACGTGCAGCGTCACGATGTCCGCCGTCTCGAGCAGCTCGTCGAGCGTCTCGACGCGACGTGCGTTACCGAGCGCCAGCTTCTCCGCGGTGTCGTAGAAGATGACGGACAGGCCGAGGTTCTCGGCGAGCACGGAGAGCTGCGAGCCGATGTTTCCGTAGCCGACGATGCCGAGCGTGCGGCCACGCACCTCGTGCGAGCCCTCGGCCGACTTGTCCCACACGCCCGAGTGCAGGGAGCGGTCACGCTCCGTCATCCGGCGGGTGAGCGAGATGATCTCGGCGATGGCCAGCTCCACCACGGACCGGGTATTGGAGAACGGCGCGTTGAACACGGCGACGCCCCGGTTGGCCGCGGCGGTCAGGTTGATCTGGTTGGTGCCGATGCTGAAGGCGCCGACGCCGACGAGGCTCGTCGCCTCGGAGAGCACGCGCGCCGTCACCTCGGACTTGGATCGGATACCCAGCAGCTGGACGCCGTCGAGGGCGGCGATCAGCTCGTCCTCGTCAAGGGCGCCCTTGCGGTAGTCGACCTCGTACCCGGCAGATTCCAGGATCGGGACGGAGGTGGGGTGGACGTTCTCGAGGAGAAGGGCTCGCTGCACGAGCCCATGGTGCGCCAGGGCCGCAGGAAGCAACAGTCACGTCCCGCCTGCTGGGACGCGCCGTGGTCTCAGAAGCCTTCCGGGAGGTCTCGGGCGTGCACGACGACGAGGCGCTGCGTCGGACGAGTCATCGCCACGTAGAGGTCGCTGGTCCCGCCGGCGCCCTCGGCGATCGCCGCCGGCTCCACCAGCACGACGGCGTCGAACTCCAGCCCCTTGGTCTGGCGCGGTGCGAGCACGGTGAACTGGGCGTCCTCCGGGCGCTGCGCCGAGAGCCGGGCGGCCTCAGCGGCCCCGACGGCCCCGGGCAGAGCATCCGCGACGGCCTCGGCCAGCCGTCCGACCCCGGCGCCCGGCACCACGACGGCGACCCGGCCCGCGTCGGGCCCCACGAGCTCCTTGACGAGGCCGAGCGCCTCGGCGAGCACAGCGTCGACGTCCGGCAGGCCGTCCGCGCCGGGGGAGGTGCGTACCGCGACGAGGGAGTCCTCGACGTCGCGCGCCGCGCGGAGCTCCGAGACGGGCAGCCCGGCGAAACGCGCGACCCGCTGGGCGGTGTCGGCGACGGTGGACGGCGTCCGGTAGGAGACGGTGAGCTCGGACAGCCGCCACCCGTCGCGCAGCAGGGGAGTGAGCATGCGGTCCCAGTTGCGCGCACCAGCTGCCGAGGAAGTCTGGGCGACGTCGCCGACGATGGTCATCGACCGGGTCGGTACCCGCCGCACCAGCGACCGCCAGGCCATGGGGGACAGCTCCTGCGCCTCGTCGACCACCACGTGGCCGTAGGTCCAGGCGCGGTCGCCCGCGGCGCGCTCGGCAGTCGTCAGGGACGGGCCTGTCGCCGTGAAGCGGGAGGCGAGCGTCTCGGCGTCGACCAGGCCGTCGCCCGCGCCGGTCGCGGACAGCACGCTCCGGGCGTACTCGACCTCGCGTGCCTGCTCGGCCTCGCGGTGTCGGGCCTCGGCCAGGGCCACGGAGTCGTCCTCCCCGAGCAGCTCGTACGCCTCGTCGAGGATCGGCACGTCGGACTCGGTCCACGGCGCTCCGGCGTCCCGCTGCAGGAGGCGGCGCTCGCGCGCGGTGAGCTCCGGCGCGGCCTCGGCCAGCCGGTGCGGCTTGGTGTACAGGTCGGTGACCAGCTTCTCGGGCGTGATGGGGAGCCACGCGATGTTCAGCGCCACGCGGACGTCGCGGTCCGAGCGGAGGTCCTCGAACACCGACGCGCGGTCCTCGCCCGACAGCGGCGCGTCCGTGAAGTCGCGGTACTGGTCGGTGAGGCGGTCCAGCATGTCGCGCACGAACGCGCCCCGTGCGAGGTTGTGCGGCTTGTGGGTGCGGCGGGCGCGGGCGATCGCGTCGCCGATGTCCCGTGGTCGGATCACGAAGTCGTGCCCCTCGACCCGCACCGCGACCTCCCGCTCGGGCACCCGCTCCCTTGCGCGCACCGCCCGGCGGATGATCTTGCGCCACAGGAGCAGTCCCTTGAGCCGGGCCACCTGCCCCTCGTCGACGGCGGTCGCGCGGATGCCGGGGATGAGGTCGCCGACCGTGGTGGACACCACGCCGGTCTCGCCCAGCGAGGGGAGCACCTGGTCGATGTAGCGCAGGAACGCGCTGGACGGGCCGACGACGAGCACGCCGGAGCGTTCCAGCAGCCGCCGGTGCGCGTACAGGAGGTAGGCGGCGCGGTGCAGCGCCACCGCCGTCTTGCCGGTGCCCGGGCCGCCCTGGACGACGAGCGCGCCGGACAGGTCGGAACGGATGATGCGGTCCTGCTCGGCCTGGATGGTCGCGACGATGTCCGTCATCCGGCCGGTGCGGCCCTGGGCCATCGCGGCGAGCAACGCCCCCTCGCCGGAGAGCGCCTCGGGATCGATCTCGCTGTCGAGGTCCAGCACCTCGTCCTCGAGGCCGGTCACCGAGCGGCCCTTCGTCACCAGGTGCCGACGCCGTCGCACGTCGCCCGGGTGCAGCGCCGTGGCCCGGTAGAACGCCTCGGCCGCAGGGGCGCGCCAGTCGGTCAGCATCGAACGGTGCTCGGTGTCGGTCAGCCCGATGCGCCCGACGTACCGGGTGGCGCCGTCCGAGAGGTCGAGGCGGCCGAAGACCAGCCGGTCCTCGACGGCGTCGAGCTGCGCGGCCCGGTCCTCGTAGAGCGTCGCGAACGCGTCTCGCTCGCTGCGGTTCTGGTGCGTCCCGGTGGAACCCGCCAGGCGGACGTCCCGCAGGCGGTTCGCGGTGGTGCCCCGGAGGGTGTCCAACCGGACGTACATCGTGTCGACGACTGCCTGCTCGTGGGCGAGCTCGCCCGCGATTCCCGTCACGCCATACCTCCGTGGTTCACCAGCGAAAATGCCGCGGTCGCAATCAACCGGCCGACCATTATCGCGCACGTGTCGGCCTGTCCGCTGACACAGCGTCATCTCGCTGGATAGGATCGCCGCCATGGCACTGGGCGGGGCAGGTACTGCGGGGCCCGGAAGAGGGCGCGGACCCGAGGCGCGCCCGTCCTGGATCGACGGGCCGATCTCGGTCCTGCTGGTCGAGGACGACGACGCCGACGCGTTCCTCGTGAGCGAGCTCCTCGCCGACGCCGACGTGGACGCCGACCTACGAGCCGACCTGCACAGGGCCCGGTCCGTGGACGAGGCCCTCGGGGTCCTGTCGATGGTGGCGGTGGACTGCCTGCTGCTCGACCTCGGCCTGCCCGACGCCGAAGGGCTGGGCGCCCTGCGGCGCATCATCGAGGGCATCGAGGTCCTGCCCGTCCAGCCCGCCGTCGTGGTCCTGACGGGCAACACGGCACACGACCTCGGCGCGTCAGCCGTCGCAAACGGGGCCGACGACTACCTGGTCAAGGGCGAGGTGGACGGCGACGGCCTCGCCCGCTGCCTCCGGTACGCGACGCTGCGCCGCCGGTCCGCCGCCCAGCAGATCGCGCTGTACCGCAGCGAGGTGCGCGCGGCGGAGACCACGCGCCTGGAGCGCGCGCTGCTGCCCAAGGAGCTGGTCACCGACGAGAAGGTCTCCGTCATGGTGGGCTACCTGCCCGGCGGGAACGGCCTGCTCGGTGGTGACTTCTTCGACACGGTGGAGCGCCCCGACGGCACGCTCGTCACGGTGATCGGCGACGTGGCAGGGCACGGCCCGGACGAGGCGGCGCTCGGCGCGGCCATGCGGACGGCGTGGCGCACGCTCGTGCTGGCGGACACCCCCGCCGACGACGTCCTGCCGCTGCTGGAGCGGGTGCTCCTGGCCGAGCGCGGCCGACCGGAGGTGTTCGTCACGATCTGCCAGGTGGTGATCGCGCCGGACCGGGGGCGCATGGACGTCTATCTCGCCGGGCACCTGCCACCTCTGCTCGTGGTGCCGAGGACCTCGGCGGAGGCCGCAGTGCTGGTCACCCACCACTGCGAGGAGCTGTCGTCCGCGCGCCGCGGCCGCGCCCTTGGCATACCCGTGGACGGCGGCTGGTCGGCGCACACCGTCGAACTGCCCGAGGTGTGGACGGCCGTGCTCTACACGGACGGGCTCGTCGAGGCGGCCGTCGGCGCCGACCCGAAGGGCACGCCCATCCTGCCGCCCAGCGCGCACGGACGGATGCCGCGGCTCGGCGCGCACGGGCTGCGCAGCGTCGTGGAGCGCGAGATGGACCAGGGCACCGACGAGGTGGTGACCCGCGTGCTGCGCCGCGTGCGCGAGCTGCACGGCGGCCCCCTGGTCGACGACGCGGCGCTGCTCTTCGTCGGCTGGGCCGGGGCCGGTGCGACGGGCCCGGCCGAACGGACCTCGACGCTCGCCGACTCGGTGGAGTGGTCGCGGGCATGACGCTCGTGCCCGCCGAGCACCGGTTCACCGGTGTGTCCATGCGCAGCCGGCTCGCGCGGCTCCTCGGCGCCGTTGCGGCCATGCTCGTGATCGCGCTCGCCGTGGCGGTGCTCGCCCTGGTCCAGTCGCGGGGCCTCGACGCACGGGCCGACGGGCCCTACTACCGGGCGCTGGTCGACGGAGAACGCGCCTCGCTGGCGCTGGGCGACGCCGAGGCGTCGCTGCGCGCCTACCGGGCGACGTGCGACGACGCCGCGCTGGAGCCCTGGACGCGCGCGGTCGGGTCGAGCGGCCGCATCATGCTCCTCGGCGACGTCGAGCGGCGCGCTCTCGAGCCCGACGCCGAGGTGGTGCTCGCCTACAAGGAGGCGAAGCAGCGCACGGACGCCTGGTTCGAGGAGTACGCGGAGCCCGTGGTAGCCGCGGTCGAGGCGGCGCCGGCCGGGCAGATGGCGTGCCGGATGGAGCTCCTCGGCACGGCCCCGGCCGCCGCGGAGGGGGACGCGCTGTACGAGAGCGCGCGCACCGCCGTCGTGCAGTACCTGGCGGAGCTGAGCGCGCAGCGGGACGAGATCGTGGCGACCCGGGCGGTCTGGGAGCAGCTGCTGCTGGGCGCGGTGATCACGCTGGTCTTCGTCGTCGTGCTCATGGGCACGATGATGTGGCTCGCGCTGGAGTCCTGGGTGATCCGCCCGCTGACCGAGCTGACCGCAGGGGTGCGGGTGGTGAGCAGCGGCGAGCTCAGACGGGAGATCACGCCCGTGGGCGCCGGCGAGGTGGCGCTGCTGGCCATGCACGTCGAGACGATGCGCCGGGACCTGGTGCACCAGGTGGAGGAGATCCGGCTGTCCCACCAGGAGGTCGAGAACGCGCACGGTCTGCTCAGCGACAAGACGCGCGAGCTCGAACGGTCCAACCGCGACCTGGAGCAGTTCGCGTACGTGGCGTCGCACGACCTGCAGGAGCCGCTGCGCAAGGTCGCCAGCTTCACCCAGCTCCTGCAGAAGCGGTACGGCGGATCGCTCGACGACCGTGCCGACCAGTACATCGAGTTCGCCGTGGACGGCGCCAAGCGCATGCAGCGGCTCATCCAGGACCTGCTGAGCTTCTCCCGGGTCGGCCGGACGGGTGTGCCGCGCGAGGACGTGGACCTCGAGGTGGTGCTGACGGCCGCGCTGTCCGAGCTGTCCGAGCGGGCCAGGGAGACGGGCGCAGAGATCGTCCACGACCCGATGCCGGAGGTGCACGGCGAGCGCGCCCTGCTGCAGCAGCTGTTCGTGAACCTCGTGGGCAACTCGCTGAAGTTCCGCGACCCCGAGCGGGCGCCGGTGATCCGGATCGAGGTGCGGAGCATGCGCGCGCACTGGGAGATCTCGGTGGTGGACAACGGCATCGGCATCGACGCCCAGTACGCGGAGCGGGTGTTCGTCATCTTCCAGCGGCTGCACCCGCGCGACGAGTACGCGGGCACCGGCATCGGCCTCTCGCTGGTGAAACGCATCGTCGAGTACCACAAGGGCCGGATCTGGATCGAGCCGGCGGCGGGTGGCGGCACCATCGTGCGGTTCACCCTCGCCCGGCGGCAGGGCCAGCCCACGGGCGGGCGGCTTTCGACCGAACGCGCGCAGTCGACTACGCTCGGATGAGGCGGCCTGACCAGGGCCGACGGCGGGGCGCGACGAAGGGTCCTGTCGCTGCGGAATCCAGGGGACAGGTACGGGCGTGAGCGGTCACAAGGTGATGGAGATCCTCCTCGTGGAGGACGACCCGGGCGACGTCCTGATGACCCGGGAGGCGTTCGAGGACCACCGCGTGCCCAACAACGTGTCGGTGGTCGGCGACGGCGTCAGCGCGCTCGAGTTCCTGCGCAAGCAGGGCCGGTTCGCGAAGGTCCCCACGCCCGACCTCGTGCTGCTGGACCTCAACCTGCCGAAGATGGACGGCATGGAGGTGCTCGCCGTGGCGAAGGGCGACCCCATGCTGCGGCACATCCCGGTGGTCGTGCTGACCACGTCGGACGCCCAGGAGGACGTCGTCGGCTCGTACTCGCTGCACGCGAACGCGTACGTGACCAAGCCCGTGGACTTCGACCGCTTCATCGACGTGGTCCGCCAGATCGACGACTTCTTCGTCTCCGTGGTGCGCCTGCCCGGTCGATGACGCCGGTGGCCGGCCTCGGGCTGGCCCGGCGACGACGCTGAGGGCGTAACGGGAAGACACCCGGCCGTCGTGCTGTTGGACCTGAGCAGACGCCCGGGTCGTACCGGGTGATCCGGAACCACTCCGACGAGCGAGGGAGCGCACGTGCTTGACCCCCAGGGCATCTACGACGTCGATGAAGCAGCGGTCGGGCGGACGCTGGGTCGCAGCGTGCCCGGAAGCGCCGACGGGCCCGTGCTGCTGCACGCCGTCCGCGGGTTCGTCGACGCGGGCAGCGCGGGCGACCTCGCCGTCGAGCACCTCGTCGACGAGTTCCGTGTCGAGCGGCTCGTGACGTTCGACGTCGACCAGCTGCTCGACTACCGCTCCAAGCGGGCGACCATGACCTTCGACTCCGACCGGTGGGCGGACTACCAGGCCCCCTACCTCGCGATCGACCACGTGACCGACGCAGAGGGCACCGGGTTCCTCCTGATGCACGGCGCCGAGCCGGACCTGCAGTGGGAACGTGTGGTGGCCGGGGTGATCCAGCTGGTCGAGCGGTTCGGCGTGAGCCTCGTGATCGGCATCCAGGGCATCCCGATGGGTCTGCCGCACACCCGCCCGCTGTCCCTGACGGCGCACGCGACGCGGCCCGGCCTGGTCGACGACTACACGTCGTGGTTCGGCAGCGTGAAGGTGCCGGGCTCGCTGGCGGCGCTGCTCGAGTACCGGCTGGGCGAGGCGGGGCACGACGCGATGGGCTTCACCGTCCACGTGCCGCACTACCTCTCCCAGTCGCGGTACCCACCGGCCACGGTGGTGGCGCTGCACCACACGGAGCGGGCCACGGGTCTCGACCTGGCGGTCCCGGCTCTCGAGGAGGCAGCCACCGACGCCAAGATCGAGGTGGAGAAGCAGGTCGCCGAGTCGGCAGAGGTCGCGGCCGTCGTGCAGGCGCTGGAGGAGCAGTACGACGCCTTCGCGCGCTCGATCGGACGTCCCAGCCTGCTCGCGGAGACCACTCCGATCCCCAGCGCCGAGGAGCTCGGCGCGGAGTTCGAGCGGTTCCTCGCTCAGCAGAACGGCGACTAGCGACCAGGCCGGACGGCGGTCTGACCGCACAGTTCTGGCCCGAGCCGGAGGCTGACACGCACACCGGTAGTCGCTCGAATCGGGCATCTGTGGACCGATGTGTCATAACTGCGGCAGAAATGTGCCTGTTCCGTGGCACATCTGAGTGGTCCGTGCCACACTGGCGCACGTTGCAGTGAGTTACCAAGGCCACGTCCGCCGTGTCGTGTGCAAGCGGGGAAAGCATTGCGGCACGGAGGTGGGCAACGGGCCCGCCGCCGGATCCCGGACGGAAGGTCGAAGGACAGCATGGCGCAGGGTTCTGTGAAGTGGTTCAACGCGGAGAAGGGGTACGGGTTCATCGCCCAGGACGGCGGCGGCGCCGACGTCTTCGTGCACTACTCCGCGATCCAGTCCAACGGGTACCGGTCTCTCGAGGAGGCCCAGCGGGTCGAGTTCGAGATCACGCAGGGGCCCAAGGGCCCGCAGGCGGAAGCAGTAGTCCCGCTCTGATGTGCTCGTGAGCAAGGCCGCCTTCCCCCGGGAGGGCGGCCTTTCTCGCGTCCGGTCAGGCTTCGGGGGTCTCCAGCGGAGCCGCCGTGCCGGCGAACGCCGTGACGTCGTCGCCGGCGAGGAGCGTGGCCGGTACGGCGAGGGTGCGCAGGGCGCGCCCCAGGCGGGCGTCGTGCAGGTCGGGCCGCACCGCGTCGCCGACATCCCCTACGAGGCGCTGTGCGCCGTCCTGGGGGCCGCCCGGCCGCTCGTCCTCACGACTGCCTCCCTGGGGCTCCTCCGGCAGCTCCCGGACCGCTGCGAGGACCAGGTTGCCGTAGCGCCGCCCCTTGAGGATTCCTGGCTCGGCGACGGCCGCCAGCCTGCCGGACGTCGCGGCGCCGGGCCCGAACGCCCGGGCGAGGCTCGCGACCTCGCGGCGGGCCGTCGCAAGGGGCGGCTTGTCGGCGCAGTTGACCAGCAGGACGCCGCCCGGGCGGAGCACGCGGTGCGCCTGTGCGGCGAACCCGGTGCCCACGAGGTGCGCGGGCGTGCGGTCACCCGCGAAGACGTCGCGGACCACCACGTCGTAGGACTCGTCCCGCGCGGACGCGAGGGCGCTCCCGGCATCGTCCGCGCGCAGGCGGAGCAGGGGCGAGCGCGGCAGGGCGAACCATGCGCGGACCAGCTCGAGGAGCCGGGCGTCGAGGTCGACGCCGAGTTGGCGGGAGCCGGGCCGCTCGTGCTCCACGTGCCGGGCGAAGGCACTGCCGGCGGCGCCGAGGTGCAGCACGCGGAGCGGTCCCTGCGGCAGCAGGGCCACGAACGCGGCCATCTGCTGCATGTACTCGAAGTCGAGAAATCCCGGGTCCGCGAGGTCGAGGCTGGAGCTCGGCACGCCGTTGACGTGCAGCGTCACTCGCTGCGGGAAGTCGGGGTCGCGGACCACCTCAGCGGTGCCGGTGCTGATCGGCACCGGGCCGACGGGGAGCTCGGCGGGGAGTGTCAGTGGTGCGGAGGAGGATGGGCGGCGTCGGGCGGAGCGGCGGGCCATGAGGACAGTGTCCCTCGGGTCCACGGGCCGCTTGACAGGATAGAACGTATGTTCGATAGTGTCGCACAAGGGGTTCGATCGGAGGTTCGAGATGGGCAGCATGCACTCTCAGGGCGCACGGGACGTTGTCTCCGCGCGCATGCTCGTGCCGCGCGCGGTCCCGCCGGGCGTCAGCGCGCTGCTGCGCAAGGCGGACGCGGAGCTGGCCGAGGCGGCGCGTTCGGCCGACCCGGGGGACCGGTTCGTCCATGCGCACCTCGCGGCGATCCGCTCGGCGGCCGCCGTCGTGGCGCTCCGCGGGCGTCCGTCAGCGCGTTCCGGCGCGCGGACGGTGTGGGACATGCTCGCGCACGCCGAACCGGACCTGGCAGCCTGGTCCGGCTACTTCGCCGCCGGTGCGCCGCTGCGCGCGGCGGTCGACGCCGGCCGCCCGGAGCAGGTCGAGCCGGCGCGGGCGGACGAGCTGCTGGCCTGTGCCGAGGACTTCCGGGACGAGGTGGCGATGCTCGTGGACCCGCACGCGGGGTTCTCGGCGCAGCGTCTGACCCTGGTGCCAGAGGCGTCGTAGCAGGCTTGTGCGTGGCGGGGCGTGCGCGTCCCGGCTGCGCGACACCCGGAGCACCGAGCGACAGCAAGGACGGAGCACGTTCGTGAGCAAGGGGCCGCGGTCAGCGGCGGCGAGACGAGACTGGGGGTCGGACGAGTCCGGCTGCTCGGTGCTGCACCTGGACATGGACGCGTTCTTCGCGTCGTGCGAGCTGGCACGGCGGCCGGAGCTTCGCGGGCTGCCGGTGATCGTCGGGGGTCAGGAGCGCGGCGTGGTGCTGGCGGCCACGTACGAGGCGCGTGCGTTCGGTGTGCGGTCCGCGATGCCGATGACGCGTGCGCGCCTGCTGTGTCCGCAGGCCACCGTGATCCGGCCCGACCACAGCCTGTACCGCGACGTGTCCCGCTCGGTCATGGGCATGCTCCACGAGGTCACTCCGCTCGTGGAGCAGGTCAGCGTGGACGAGGCGTTCCTCGACGTGAGCGGTGCCCGACGGCGGCTGGGTCCGCCCACGGCGATCGGGGCCGCGCTGCGCCGTCGCGTCGAGGCCGAGCACGGTGTGACCGCCTCGGTGGGCATCGCGCGGAACAAGTTCGTGGCGAAGCTGGCCTCGACCCACTCCAAGCCCGACGGGCTGATGCTGGTCCCTGTCCAGGCCACCGTGGACTTTCTGCACACGCTGCCTGTCGGCGCCCTCTGGGGCGTCGGGGAGAAGACGGAGAAGTCCCTCGCCGCGTGGGGCATCACCACGGTCGCCGAGCTGGCGCACACGGACCTGGCGAGTCTGCAGAGCGCCGTCGGTCGTGTGAGCGGCGCCCACCTCCACGACCTGTCGTGGGGCCGCGACCCGCGTCCCGTCGTCCCTGAGCACCGCGAGCACAGCATCGGGGCCGAGACCACCTTCGACACGGACCAGGACGACACGGTGGCCGTGAGCCGGCGGGTCCTGGAGCTGTCCGACCGGGTCGCCGCGCGTCTGCGGCACCAGGGCGTGATGGCGCGCACGGTGTCCGTGAAGGTTCGGTCCAGCGACTTCGCGACATTCACCCGATCGCGAACACTGGACGGCCCCACCGACGTCGCACGAGAGATCTACCTCGTCGCGCGCGAGCTCGTCGCGGGCGTGGATCTGGGTGGGCTGCCGGTGCGGCTGGTGGGCGTGCGGGGCGAGAATCTCCAGCAACGAGGCGGATCCGCGCAGCAGCCGACGCTCGAAGAATCGGTGGATCCGCGCTCCGGAGCACAGCGGGAGGCGGAGCTCGCGCTCGACGCGGTGCGTGAGAAGTTTGGAAAAACGGCGATCGACCTGGGTGTACATCACAAGAACGGCACGCATCTTTACTGATCTGCCCCTATAGTCGCCTGTATGCCCGGGATGTCGACTACCAACGACGGCCGGGTCGTCCTATCCTGGAAGGGACACTGTTCCTTTGCGAGATCCGGGGGTCTCGATGCCTCTGTCCGAGTACGAGCAGCGGGTGCTGGAGCAGATGGAGCGTGCTCTGACGTCAGACGACCCGCGGCTTGCTAATACGCTTCAGTCCACAGGTCGGGGTAACGCGCTGCGCTATGTGCTGTCCGGGGCCGGCGTCATCGTCGGTCTGCTTCTTCTTGTCGTCGGTGCGGCGACTTCACAGACCTGGCTCGGTGCCATCGGCTTCGTGCTGATGTTCGCGGGCGTGGTCTTCGCGTTCCTCGGACCGCGCAAGAAGCGGCAGGACGGCCCGGTCGGCGTCGTCGGCGAAGATGGCACGGTCCAGCCGCCCGAGGGGAGAGCACGTAAGCCCCGAAAGCGGCAGGATGGTGGCCGTTCCGGCGGCTTCCTCGCCCGTCTCGAGGAGCGCTGGGAGAACCGGCGCAACCAGGGCGGTCAGTAGGTCGCTAACCGATCGACCGACACCGGTGGTTCGAACCTGGACCCCCGGGCCCATGTGCGTGACAGGCACAACGTGACGTGACTGACACAGCCACATGAACAGGAGCCGGGCCCCGCGGGGCCCGGCTCCTGTCGCATGCCCCGAACCCGTTGAGTGCTGGATATTTGCGCCGTTTCGAGCTTGGGAGGCGCAAATATCCAGCACTCAGCGAGGGGTCAGGGCTTGCGGGTGAGGGCTTCCGTCAGGGTCGTGGTCACGGACTGGGTGAGTTCCTCTAGCTCCATGGGCGTCGGGGGAGTCGCGTGGCGGGCGTATCGCTCCTCCTCCGCGGCGCCGGCGAGCGCGGTGAGGCGCTCCGTGGCGTCGTCAGGCAGGGGCGCGCCCGTGCGGGTGCGCACCTCGTCGGCGATGTACGCGGGCGCCCTGCGCAGCGTGACCGACGGCCCCAGGTGCACGTCCTGCTCGGCGAGCAGTGCCAGGACGCGGGACCAGGCCCGCTCCGGATCGAGCACCTCAGCCTCCGTGCGCCGCCGAAGCAGCAGCCACGCGGCCCCACCGAGCACGCCGAGACCGATGATCACCGCCACCGCCCAGGCCCACCCGGGCAGCGTACGGTCGGTCACGTCGCCGCCCTCGGACGAGCCGCCCGCCGAGGCGGCGGGGTCCGACTGCTCGGGTGCCTGCGTGGGCCGCTGTGACGGCACCTCGTTGGCCCGCGTCGGCGTGGGCGAGGCGCTCGGGAGGCTGCCGAGACCCGGGTTCGCGTACGACGGCAGCGGGCCCGTCTGGACCTGGGGCGTCGGCTCGAACCGGACCCAGCCGACCGTCGGGAAGTAGATCTCGGGCCAGGCGTGCGAGTCCTGGCCCGTGACCCGGTAGCCGCCCTGGCCGTCGGGCCGGCCGGGCAGCCAGCCGATGCCGATCCGGGCCGGGATGTCGAGGCTGCGGGCCATGACCATCATCGAGAGGGCGTACTGCGTGCAGTACCCCTCCTTGTCCTGCAGGAAGTCCCAGACGGTGTCGGACGAGCCCCGGTAGTCGGCGTCCGGGTTGTACACGAACCCCTGGCCGGACCGCAGGTGGTTCTGGAGCGCGACCGCGGCGTCGAACCGGGTGGCCGCGTCGCCGGCGACGTCCTGGGCGTACGCGGCGATCTCGTCCCGGTGCTCGGTGTCGGGCACCTCCGTGTAGCCGGCGGACCGCGGGTCTCCGGTCATCGGCGCGGAGCGGAGCCGCTCCGGCGTGAGCTCGCGGTCGACGACCTCGACCCGGTACCGGGAGCCCGGCTCGGTGCCGTCGCCGCGCACCTCGTCGCGGATCGCGTCGTAGCCCCAGGCGCCCTCGACGTCGATCGACCGGGGCTCGAGCGGCACGGGCAGCTCGGCGCCGGTGAGCTGCCCGATCTCGATGTCCATCGGGCGCCCCTCGCCGACCGCGCCCTCGCCTTCGGGCGCGAGGACGCGGGACGAGTCGAACTCGGCCAGGCCGCCTTCGGATACCGCGCGGCGGGTCTGGACGCCGTCGAACGCCGTGAGGGTCATGACGCGCAGCGGGCCGGCGGTCTCGTCCTCGCCCATCGTGTACGTCAGCACGGTGCTGGACGAGCGGGCGCTCAGCGGCTGGCGCATGTCCAGCTCCGACGACAGCTCGACCGTGTCGGAAGGCGTGGAGATGAGCTGGTTCCACGTCCCGGCCAGCGCGGGCAGCGAGGCCATACCGGTCGCGACACCGAGCGACGTGGCGGCGACCGCCACGGACGTCAGCGCTGTGATCCAGGAGCGGAACCGCTGCGCGCGGCGTACCGCGGCCGAGTCGGAGTCGCTGTGCCGGCCGGGCGTCACGCCCACGGGGTCGACCGTGAGCAGCAGGAGCATCGCGGTCACGCTGATGACGAAGACCGGCCACTGGACCTCACCGATCAGGGTGAGCGGCGGGGTCCACAGGAGCAGCAGGGGCACGCCGGCGAAGCCGGGCATCCGGGCACCGGCGAGCGAGTCCGTCACGAGCAGCACCAGCAGGGTGCCCCCGACGGCGACCATGCTGATGGCCTCCCCGGGACCGACCGGGGCGACCTGCGTGCTCATGGTCTCGGTGGCCTGGCGGAACCGCTCGATGACCTGGTCGAAGGCGTCCGGCCCCACGAACGGCTCGAAGCGCTGCCCTGGACCGCCGTAGCGAGCGAGGACGAACCAGAACGCGACCACCACACCGGCCGCCGTCGCGACGAACGACGCACTGCCGGCCGCGCGGTCCGCGGCCCGGTCGGCGCTCAGGCCCTGTCCGGCGGCCCGCCGGACCGCAGCGCGGTCGACGGCCGCACGGATCAGGAAATACCGCACGAGGCAGCTGGTGGTCGACACGAGGACGACACCGGTCGTGCCCGCGGTGAGCCAGGGTCCTGGGTCGATGACCAGGGTGAGCGCGTGCATGGACGCGATGACGGCGATGGCGACGAGGACGCCGGAGGCGACCGTGCGGACCAGCGGTCCGCGGTGTGCGGGGATCACAGTGCACGCTCCGCGAGCAGGGCCCAGGCACGCTCCGGGTCGGTTCGGGCTTCCGAGGTGCTGACGTGCCAGCCGGACGCGCGGAGCTCGGCGGCGGTCTCGTCCAGCTCGTGCCGGAACCCCGGGCCCCGGGGCGAGACGAGGAGCGCCCAGCAGGTGCCCTCAACGCCCAGGGCGGCGAGGGCGTGGCGGGCGTCGGAGTCGTGCGGGCCGAGCACCGCTATGACGATCTCACCGGCCGTCCGGGCGAGCCGGAGCGCACGCGCGGTGGTGCTCGTCGCGTGGTGCCCCTCCGCGGCGCCGCGGTGCCCGCGGATGTCCACACAGGCGTCGAGCAGCGCGGCCCGGCTCGCTCGCGTGGCCGCGAACCGCAGGCCCTCGAGGCGGGGCGCGACGTCCGTGGTCAGCAGGCGGGTGGGGTGCCCGGCGTCGAGGAACGACGTGGCGATGGAGGCCGCGAGCTCGACCGCCCACTCGCCGTCGTCCACGGCGGCGGGGCGGCGCGGGCTGCCGGCCTCCTGCCAGTGCGGGAGCAGCGAGCGGTCGAGCAGGACGGTCACCGGGCGCACCCCGGCGCTCTCGTCCGCCCGGACCATGAGCTGGCCCCGGCGGGCGGCGCTCGCCCAGTGGACCCGGCGCGGGTCGTCGCCCGCCACGTACTCGCGCAGCACGGAGTCGTCGCTCGACTGCAGGCGTGCGCCGGTGGCCGAGTGGTCGACGTCGCCCACCGACCGGGTGCGCACGGCGAGCTCGACGGTGCGCGGCCACACGGGCACGTGCGTCGCGCTACCGAGCGGCTGGGTCGCGCGGACCAGGCCGAACACGTCGGTCCGGGTGGTCAGCAGCGGGCCGAGCGACCAGCGCCCACGCCGGCTCGGGGTCAGCGAGTAGTGCACGGTGATCCGGTCGGCGCGCGCCGACACGCGAGCGCGGATCCCCTGATGGCCCGCGAGCTCGTGCGCGGCCTGCTCGGAGAGCCGCAGCCGCGACAGCCGCTCGTACGCGGCGCCGCTGGCCTGGTGTGCGGCGACGAGGAGGCTGACGTCCGCCGTCCGGTCGCGCACCACGGGATTCGGGGTCACGGCGCGCGTCACGCGCAGTGCGCCGCGCCCGGACTCGAGCCGCTGGGTCCCGATGGCCACCCAGGACACCGCAACGGCGAGCAGCGCGGCCGCGCCCAGCCCGGCGAGGTCGGGGAGGGTGAGCACCAGCCCGAGCGGGATCAGCGCACCACCCAGGCAGGCCGCCCCGATACCGCGCGGCGTCAGCCGGACCCTGCTGATCCGTGCGAGCGTGTCACGCCATCTCATGTGCTTGTCGCCCTGGCCGCTCAGAACTGACGCCGGTCGGCGGGCTCGAGCGCGGGCACGGGCGTGCGCTGCACGATCTCGTCGACGAGCGTCTCGGGGGTCACGCCGCTCAGGCGAGCCTCGGTGGTGAGGATCAGCCGGTGGGCCAGCACGGGTCGCGCGAGCCGCTGGATGTCGTCGGGCAGCACGTGGTCACGGCCCGCCATGGCCGCTATGGCCTTGGCCGCCCGCAGGAGCTGGAGCGACGCGCGAGGTGAGGCGCCCAGCCGCAGCCCGGCGTGCTCGCGGGTCGCCCCGACCAGAGCCACCACGTACCGCTTGACCGACGGCGACGCGTACAGGGACCGCACGACCTGGGAGAACCGCAGCATCGAGCGTCCGTCGGTGACGGCCTGCAGGTGCGCCAGGGGTGCGCTGGTCTCCTGCCGGTCGAGCATGAGGATCTCGGCGTCCGAGTCCGGGTAGCCCACCGTGATCCGCGCCATGAAGCGGTCACGCTGCGCCTCGGGCAGCGGGTAGGTGCCCTCCATCTCCACCGGGTTCTGCGTGGCGACCACGAGGAACGGCCGCGGGAGCTGGTGGGTGGTGCCGTCGACGGTGGTCTGCCCCTCCTCCATGCACTCGAGGAGCGCGGACTGCGTCTTGGGGGAGGCGCGGTTGATCTCGTCGCCGATCACGATGTTGCTGAACACCGGGCCCGGCCGGAACTCGAACTCATGGCTGCCGGTGCGGAAGATGTTGACGCCGGTCAGGTCGCTCGGCAGCAGGTCGGGCGTGAACTGGATGCGGCCGACGTGGCAGTCGACGCTCTTGGCGATCGCCTTGGCGAGCGTCGTCTTGCCGACGCCCGGTACGTCCTCCACCAGGAGGTGGCCCTCGGCGAGCAGGACGGCGAGCGTGATGTCGGCCAGTCCCGGCCGGCCCGTCACCACGGACTCGACAGCCCCGCGGACACGGGACATCGTCTCTACGAGCTCGTCGAGCGCGCCCGGCCCGGGCGCGGCCTGTGGCGCGGCCCCGCCGGTGTAGTGGTTGTCCGCGAGGCCGGGCGGAGCGGGTTCCGTGTGCACAGGGGGAGACCTCCATCAGGGCCGAGTTGACAGGCCGGTTTACTGGCGCGTGGACGCACCGGATCGGAACCGGGGCGGCAGGCGCTGCCCGGCTGGTCCAGCGTAGTAGAGATGTAAAGCACTCTGTTGTCTGCATCACGCGGTCTTCACAGATGCCAGAACTGGATTTGCCCTGCCGAATCAGCCCCCTGTCAGGGCTGGGGATGCTGGCGAGAGTGCGGCTGAGCGCTGGCTAGTCCGACATTCCACGCCACGCCGGACATGAATTTCCTCCACCCGCTCTTTACCTCTTTGACCTGCACATTGACGGCCGGTGGGTAGTTCTCCCCATCGTTTTTCCGAGTGTGGTGGTGGAAAGTGGAGTAGCGTGGAGTGTGCGGGAGCGAGAGGAGGTGTTGGCCCATGACTGCGATGGCAGAAGGTTTCGCGGGTCTGGGCCTGCTTCTCGGGACGTACACCCCGAAGCTGGACGAGAAGGGCCGACTGATCCTTCCTGCCAAGTTCCGGGGGCGACTGTCCAGCGGTCTGGTCATGACCAAAGGGCAGGAGCGGTGCCTCTTTCTTCTCCCGATGGATGAGTTTCAGCAGATCTACACCCAGATCCGGCAGGCACCGGTGACGAGCAAGGCTGCGCGGGACTACACGCGAAACTTCCTGGCGGGAGCGAGCGACGAAGTACCGGACAAGCAGGGCCGGGTCTCCATCCCGACACACCTGCGCGAGTACGCCGGCCTGGACCGCGAAGTGGTCGTGATCGGGGTCGGTACCCGCGTGGAGGTGTGGGACGCAGCAGCCTGGTCCGCATATCAGGAACAGACCGAACCCGACTACATCGATCAGGCCGAGGAGATCTTCCCCGGGCTGAGCTTCTAGGCAGGCGAGGCGGCGGCCGTACGGCCAGGCCTCCTCCCGCAGGATCCGGCGCACTTCCCCGCCGCCGGAACCGTGCGGAGGGAGACCTGACCGGACGGCCCGGCCCGCAGGCCGGTTCGGCGGCTTCAGCACCACCGCAGGGCACGACGCACGAGAGGAGACACCGATGAACGCGACCGACAGCCGACCCGGCAACAGCAGCGACGCCGCCGACCGCCATCTCCCGGTGCTGCTCCAGCGCTGCGTCGACCTGCTCGCTCCGGCCCTCGCCGAGCCCGGTTCCGTCCTGGTGGACTGCACGCTCGGCATGGGTGGGCACACCCAGGCCGTCCTCGAGCAGATCCCGACGGCCCGTGTGATCGGCATCGACCGGGACCCGCAGGCGCTGGTCCTGGCGGGCGAGCGGCTGGCCCGGTTCGGCGACCGCTTCACGCCGGTGCACGCCGTCTACGACGAGATCGTCTCCGTCGTCGACGAGCACGCCGGCGGTGCGGCGCAGGGCGTGCTCATGGACCTCGGCGTGTCGTCGCTGCAGCTCGACGAGGCCGAGCGGGGCTTCGCGTACGCGCAGGACGCGCCGCTCGACATGCGGATGGACTCCACCCAGGACCTGACCGCGGCCGACGTGCTCAACACCTACGACGAGCGTGCCCTCGCGCGGATCCTGCGGGAGTACGGCGAGGAGCGCTTCGCGAGCAGGATCGCGAAGAACATCGTCCGGCGTCGGGCAGAACGGGAGTGGGACCGCAGCGGCGAGCTCGTCGACCTGCTGCGGGCCAGCATCCCCGCCGCCACCCGCAAGACGGGCGGCCACCCGGCCAAGCGCACGTTCCAGGCGCTGCGGATCGAGGTGAACGGCGAGCTCGAGGTTCTCGAGCGCGCAGTACCCGCCGCGATCGAGGCGCTCGCCGTGGGTGGCCGGATCGTCGTGGAGTCGTACCAGTCGCTCGAGGACCGGATCGTCAAGCGTGCCATCGCGCAGGGCACGACGTCGTCCGCGCCGGCCGGGCTGCCCGTCGAGCCGGAGACGCACAGGCCATATCTCGAGCCGCTCACCCGGGGCGCCGAGGAAGCCGACGCCGAAGAGCTGGAGCGCAACCCGCGTTCCGCGTCGGTCCGGCTGCGTGCCGCGCAGCGACTGCGGCCCACACCTGACCACCTGCTGAACCGCACCACCAAGCACCACACCGCGAAGGAGGACCGCCGATGAGCGCTTCCACTGCTGCGACGGCCCGCGCCGCCCGTCCGGCTGAGCTGCCCCGCACCCGCAGGGCTCCGCTGACCGCCATCTCCGGGGGCGCCGCACAGCGCGGCAGCCGCCTGGCCGTCGTCCGCGCGCCGCTGCACTCGAAGAGCCGCGTGCCGTTCCTCGTGCTGTGCGCCACCCTCATGGTCGTCTCGCTCGTCGCCGTGCTGGTGCTGAACACCACGCTGGCCCGGGGGTCCTACGAGATGTCGGCGCTGCAGGGCGAGGTCGCGCAGACCGCCCAGGACGTGCAGGGGCTCCAGGAGGACCTGAGCGCCGCCGAGACGAGCCTGCCGGACAAGGCACGCAGCCTCGGCATGGTGCCGGCGGAGAACCCGACCATGGTCAGTCTCCGTACCGGCAAGGTGGTGAAGGGGACAGACCGATGACCCGGCCGACGCCGGGCTCGGGCCGGCAGCGCACCCCGTCGGGGGGCGCTGCCGGACCCCGCGCGGGGCAGCCAGGCGCTGCCAGGTCCCGCGCCGGGCAACCACGCGCGGCCCAGGCCGGAAAATCCCAGGCCGGAAAGCCCCAGCCCCGGCAAGGCCGGTCACAGAAGCCGCAGCCCAAGCGGCCGTCGCCCACTAAGGCGTCGCCCACGAAGACGTCGCCCACGAAGACGTCGCCCACGAAGACCCAGCCACGCGCGACCAGCGCCCGGCTGGGTCTTCAGGCACCCGAGAGGGCCCGCCCCGGCTCGGCCCGCCCCGCCCAGGCTCGGCCCGCGCGGTCCCGGGTGGCGCGTCCGCTGCCGCCCCGGCCGGGCCGTCCGGAGGTGCGGCAGCGCTGGCTGGTCGGCCTCGCCGCCGTGGTGGTGCTCGTGTTCCTGGTGCGGCTCGTCCAGGTGCAGCTCATCCAGGGGCCGAGCCTCGCCGCCGAGGCGGAGGCGGCGCGCACGGCCACCGCGGTGACCCCCGCGCACCGTGGCGACATCACCGACGCGAACGGCGTGACGCTCGCGACCTCGGTGGACCGTTACTGGGTCGTCGCGGACCCCAAGGCGATCAAGGACTTCCGGGGGACCGGACGCCCGCCCGTCGACGGGAGGAAGGTGGAGGACGGCGCCCTGGGCATCGCCCAGCTGCTCGCGCCGATCCTCGACCTGCCGAAGAACGAGCTGGCGGCGCGGCTGGTCGGCGACTCGCGCTACGAGGTGCTGGCCAAGAACGTGGTGCCAGAGGTGCAGCGTGCCATCTCCAACCTCGAGATCCGTGCGTACATCCGGACCGACCTCACGTCGCGGCGCACCTACCCGTCGCGCACGGTGGCGGGCTCGCTCGTGGGCTTCGTGAACCACGAGCAGGTCGGGCGGGGCGGGATCGAGGCGGCGTACGACGACGTGCTGTCCGGCACCGCCGGCTCGGACACGTACGAGCGCAGCCTCGACGGCCTGCGCATCCCGGCGGCGGGGCAGGAGTCGGTCCCCGCGGTGCCGGGCGACGACGTCCAGCTCACCCTGGTGCACGACATCCAGTGGAAGGCGCAGGACGCCATCGACGAGGCGAAGCGCACGTCCGGCTCGGATTACGGCATAGCGATCGTCCAGGACACGCGCACGGGTGAGATCGTCGCGCTCGCGGACTCCGGTGCGGTGGACCCGAACGACCGGTCCACCGCGGCGGTCGCGGGCGGGTCGCGTGCGGTGAAGGACGTGTTCGACCCCGGGTCGACGGGCAAGGTGATCACGATGGCCGCCGCGCTCGAGGGCGACTACTGGGAGCCGGACAGCCGGTTCACCGTGCCCGACACCTACACGACGCCGAACGGCCAGACGTTCCACGACTCCCACGACCACCCGGTCCAGCGGCTCACCCTGACCGGTGTCCTGGCGCAGTCCTCGAACACCGGGACCGTCATGGTGGGCGAGAAGATCCCGCTCGCGGAGCGGCAGGAGTACCTGCAGGAGTTCGGCTTCGGCGAGCCGACCGGGCTCGGCCTGCCGGGCGAGTCGGTGGGCATCATGCCGCCGGACGACGTCGCGGACTGGGACGGCCGCACGCAGTACACGGTGCTGTTCGGCCAGGGCCTGTCCGTCAACGCGATGCAGGCCACCAGCGTGTTCTCGACGGTGGCGAACGACGGCGTGCGGATGACGCCGACGCTGTTCGAGGGCACCACGAGCCCGGACGGCACGGTGACGCCGGCCGAGCGTGAGCCGGGGGAGCGGGTGGTCTCGGAGGAGACCGCCGACACCGTCGTCGAGATGATGGAGGCCGTGACCGAGGACGGCGGCACGGGCACCAACGCCAAGGTCCCGGGCTACCGGGTGGCGGGCAAGACCGGCACCGCGCAGATGCCCGCCGGCGACGGCTGGACGTACATGGCCTCGTTCATCGGCGTCGCCCCGGCGGACGATCCCCGGTACACGGTCTCCGTGTTCCTCAAGAGCCCGAGCAGCTCGATCTTCGGCGGTGAGGTCGCGGCGCCGGTCTTCAGCGACATCATGGGGTTCACGCTCGGGAAGATGGACGTGCCGCCCAGCAAGAACAACGATCGGCAGCTCGAGACCGAGTGGTGACCCCTGCGGGTCAGGGGCTCACGATCTGCACGGTGCTGCCGAGCGTGGCGGTCAGGACCGACTCGATGGCGAACCGGGTGGCCTCCGCCAGGTCGACGGCGTCCGGGTCGAGCAGCCACTGCAGCTGAAGCCCGTCCATGACCGCGATGACGGCGTTGGCGGCGCGCTCGGCCTCGCCGTCGGGCAGCCGCACGTCGCGCTCGGTGGCCAGGTCGCGCACCGCCTCCGAGATCTCGCCGCGCAGCACGGCGAACCGCTGTCCCACCCAGCTGGACGCCGGGTGCCCGTCCGTCACCGACTCGCCGGTGAGTACCGCGTAAGCCTGCACGATGCCGCGGCGGTCCGCGTTCAGGCGGGCCGTGGTGACCAGGTGGCGGAACAGGTCCATGCCGCCGGGGATGTGCTTGCCCTCCAGGTGCTGCACGTCCACGCGGTCGCGGTACTCGAGCACCTCCCACAGCAGCTTGTCCTTGCTGCCGAAGTGGTGCAGCACCCCGGCGTGCGTGATCCCGACCTGGGCTGCGACGTCGACCAGCGAGCCCTGGTGGTAGCCCTTGGACCCGAACACCCGGGTGGCCGCGGCGAGGATCTCCTCCCGCCGGTGTGCGCGGGTGGGTCGCTTGACCTTGGGGGCAGCCTGCTCGGTCGCTTCGGACATGCCCTTACGATACGGGTCAACGGGCTTACTAACCAGTAAGTAAGTGTGGTTGAATGCGTGGCAGCCGTCCGACGCTGAACGGAGCACACGTTGTCATCGCAGGCAGTCACCACACCGGCCATCGCTACGCGGGCCATTGCCACGGGGGCCATCGCCCCGGAGCCCGAGCTGCTCCGCCTCCTCGAGGAGCTGTCCGCCGAGGAGAAGGTGTCGCTCGTCGTGGGCGCCTCCATGTGGGCGACCACGGCAGTGCCGCGCCTCGGCCTGGAGCCGGTGGTGATGTCCGACGGCCCGGTCGGCGTGCGCGGCCCGGACGGCGGGACGTCGGCGATGTTCCCCGCGCCGTCGGCGCTGGCCGCCACCTGGGACCTGGACCTGGCCCGCCGGTCCGGCGCGCTGTTCGCGGCCGAGGCCCGGCGCCACGGCGTCGACGTCGTGCTCGCCCCGCAGGTGAACCTGCAGCGCACGCCCGTCGGCGGCAGGCACTTCGAGTGCTACTCCGAGGACCCGCACCTCACGGCGGAGATCGCCGTGGCGCTCGTGGGCGCCGCGCAGGAGGGGGGCGTCGGGATGTGCGTCAAGCACTACGTCGCCAACGACTCCGAGACCGAGCGCACGCGCTACCTCGCCCGTCTCGACGAGCGCACGCTCCGGGAGGCCTACCTGGCGCCCTTCGAGCGGCTCGTGCGGGACGTCGTCCCGTGGTCCGTGATGGGTGCCTACAACGGCGCCGACACCGGCGGCGTCTCGGCCCGGCTCCTGGAGCACCGGCCGCTGGTGGTCGACCTCCTCAAGGAGGAGTGGGGCTACGACGGCCTGTTCGTCAGCGACTGGGTGGCCACCCAGTCCGTGGTGCCGGCCGTCCGCGGTGGTCTCGACCTGCAGATGCCCGGGCCCGACGGTGCGTGGGGCGACGGCCTCCTCGACGCGGTCCGCTCCGGCGAGGTCGCGGAGTCCGAGCTCGACGACAAGGTGCTGCGCCTGCTGCGCCTCGCCCGCCGCACGGGCCGGCTCACGCTGCCCGACGACGGGGCGGGCCGGGGCACCGGGCTGACCGCGGCCGGTGTCCACGCCGCGATCGACCACGCCGCGGTGCCCACCGGCGAACCTCCCGCCGAGCGGTTCCTGCGCGAGCTGGCCGCCCGCTCCGTCGTCGTGCTCAAGGACGACGCTGGACTGGTGCCGTTCGTGCACGACCGGACCCGCCCGGTGCGCGTCGCGCTGCTCGGCCCGGCGGCCGTCGAACCCTTCTTCCAGGGCGGCGGTTCGTCGTTCGTGCACCCCGACCGGCTCACGTACCCAGCCGTGGAGCTGGGTGCCGCACTGCCGCGCGGCTCGGAGGTGACGTTGCTGGCCGGCGCCCGCGCCCTGCACAACCCGCCGGAGCTCGACGTCGACCGGTGCGCCGACCCCGTGACGGGCGCGCGAGGGCTGCACGTGACGCTGCTCGCCGCCGACGGCAGCGCGCTCGAGGAGTACACGGCCCACGAGTGGACCGGCTGGCTCCACGACGTCCGGCCCGACGCGGACGCCGTCCGGCTCCGGGCCGAGGTCCGCCTCGACGAGCCGGGCCCGCACGAGCTGGGCGTCGGCACCGTCGGCGTGCACCAGGTGCACGTGGACGGAGTCCGGGTCGCCGAGGGCGACACCCGCGTGGACGAGGACGTCGTGCTGTCCTCGGGGCACAACCACCCGATCGCCGCGCTCGCCACGGCGAGCGGCACGGCCGCGCTGGACGCGACCGTCCAGGTCGTGCACGCCGTGGGCTACGGGCACTTCGTGCGCGCGGCCCTGGTGCACCGGCTGCCCGGCCCGTCAGTCGAGGACGAGCTGGCCGCCGCGGTCACGGCCGCGGCGGCCGCCGACGTCGCCGTCGTCCTGGTCGGCACCACCGCGGAGGTCGAGTCCGAGGGCTACGACCGCCCCGACCTGGACCTGCCGGGCAACCAGGACGAGCTGGTACGCCGCGTCGTGGCGGCCAACCCGCGCACCGTCGTCGTCGTCAACGCCGGCGCGCCGGTGCTGCTGCCCTGGCTCGATGACGTGCCGACGGCGCTGTGGGGCTGGCTGCCGGGCCAGGAGGCGGGCACTGCGCTCGCCGACGTGCTGACCGGCGTCACCGAGCCGTCCGGGCGCCTGCCCTGGACCCTGCCGGCGCGCTTCGAGGACGTCCCGGTGCCGCACGCGCGGCCGGTGGACGGGGTCGTCGACTACGCCGAGGGCACCGACATCGGCTACCGGGCCTGGGAACGCCGGCTGGACGCCGAGCCGGCAGGTCCCGCGCCGGCCGCGCCGTTCGGGCACGGCCTCGGCTGGACCACCTGGGAGTACGAGGACGCCGTCCTCGCGTGGGGCGAGGCGCACGACGCCCCCGCGACCCTCACGGTGTACGCGACCGTCCGGAACACCGGCCGCCGCGCGGGCCGCGAGGTGGTCCAGGTGTACGTCGAGGCGCCCGACGGCGGCCCGAGCCGCCCGGTGCGGTGGCTCGGCGGCTTCGCGACCGCGGACGTCCCCGCCATGGGCAGCGCCACCGTCCGCGTACCCGTCCCGGCCCGGGCGCTGCAGGTCTGGGACCCGCAGGCCAAGGGCTGGACCACGCCGCCGGGCACCTACCGGCTGCGCACCGGCAGATCCGTGGCGGACCTGCGACTGACCAACGAGCTGACAGTCCGGCCAGGGGAAGAGCCCGGCGTCGGAACCCAGTGATCACCCACCATCCGTCCCGCGCGCGCGGGAGGAGTGCAAGGAGGCACACCGTGAGGATTCACAAGCACGTCGCCGCGGCCGCAGCCGCGGCAGCCATCGCCCTGCTGGCCACGGCCTGCAGCGGAGGAGGAGGCGGAAGCACCACCCAGGCCGGCGGCGGGGAGACCCTGACGGTCGGCATGCCGAACGGCGTCCAGACCGAGAACCACAGCCCGTTCGCCACCGGCTCGTCCGCGCTCTCGCTCGGCTACGCGTTCACGATCTACGAGCCGCTCATGATGCGCAACCAGGCCCGACCGTCCGAGGCGCCGTCCCCCTGGCTCGCCGACAGCGTCGAGTGGAACGAGGACTACACCGAGGCGATCATCACGCCCCGCGAGGGCGTCACCTGGTCGGACGGCGAGGAGTTCACCGCCGACGACGTCGCGTTCTCGATCCAGCTGCGCAAGGACTTCGAGGCGCTCAACACCGGCGCCCTGCCCTACGACACCGTCGAGACCGACGGCACGACGGTCACGGTGACGTTCACCGCAGGGCAGTTCGTCAACCAGTCCAAGCTCTACGACCTCGTCATGGTGCCCGAGCACATCTGGGCCGACGTCGAGGACCCCACCACGGACACCAACCCCGAACCCATCGGCACCGGGCCGTACACCCTGGAGTCGTGGACGCCGCAGGCCGCCACCGTCGTGGCCCGCGACGACTACTGGGGCGGCGAGCCCGCAGTGCCCGAGATCCGCTACTCGTCGTACAACGACAACAACGCCCTGACCACGGCGCTCACCACCGGTGAGGCGCAGTGGGGCTGGACGTTCATCGCCGACTTCGAGAACGTCTACATCGCCCAGGACCCCGAGCACTACAACCAGTACGCCGCCGGCGGCCTCGGGATCGACGTCCTCTACCTGAACAACGAGGCCAAGCCGTTCGACGACAAGGCGTTCCGGCAGGCGCTCAACATGGTGATCGACCGCCAGGAGCTCGTCGACGTCGCGACGTCCGGGGTGAACCCCGCGCTCACCAGCGTCACCGGCCTGCCGCTGCCCGCCGGCGAGGAGTTCCTCTCGCCCGAGTACGCGGGCCAGGAGTTCGAGGTCGACGTCGAGGGCGCGCGCGCCCTGCTCGAGGACGCCGGGTACACGTGGGAGGACGAGAAGCTCGTCGACCCCGACGGCGAGGAGGTCACCTTCGAGCTCGTGAACCCCGCCGGTTGGAACGACTACCTGACGGCGCTCGACCTCATCAAGAACTCGGCCGCGGAGCTCGGCGCCACCGCGACGGTCAACCCCGTCAACCAGGACGGCTGGTTCGCCGACATCATCCCCGGCGGCGACTTCCAGGCCACCCTGCACTGGACCGACGGCGGCGCCACCCCGTGGGACCTGTACTCGGACATCATGGATGGCGCGCATTACACGAAGCTCGGCGAGCCGGCCACGTGGAACTTCGGCCGGTTCCAGAACGACGACGCCACCGAGGCGCTCGCCGACTACGCGGCCGCCGCCGACGACGCGACGCGCACCGAGGCGCTCGCCACCATCCAGGAAGTGTTCGTCGAGGAGGTGCCGGGCATCGCCATCTGGACGCGCCCGGCCACCGCCCAGTACTCGACGCAGAACTACGTGGGCTGGCCGTCGGAGGAGGACCCGTACAACCAGCCCCAGCCCACCGGGGTCCAGGCCGCCCAGATCCTGATGAACCTCGAGCCTGCGGACGGCTGATGAGTACGAGCTCACCGGTGCTGGCCGCGCACGGCCTCACCAAGCACTTCCGGGCGGGTGGACGCCGGATCGCCGGCCGTCCGCCCGCCCGGGCGATACACGCCGTGGACGGCGTGGACCTCGAGCTCCACCGCGGCCAGGTTCTGGCCGTGGTGGGGGAGTCGGGCTCCGGCAAGTCCACCGTCGCCCGCCTGCTGGCCCAGCTGATCCCGTTCACGGGCGGGCAGGTGCTCCTGGACGGCACCGACGCGCGGGTGCGCGGCCGGCGGGCGTTCCGCGCGTACGTGCGACGCGTGCAGATGATCTTCCAGGACCCGTTCGCCTCCATCAACCCGGTGCACCCGGTGCGCTACACGCTCACCCGGGCGCTGCGGCTGCACCGCCGTCAGGACGACGGAGGCAAGCTGCGGGGCGCCGAGCTGGAGGCGGCGCTGACCGAGCTGCTCGAGCGGGTGCACCTCACGCCCGCAGCGCGCTACGTCGACTCCTACCCGCACGAGCTGTCCGGCGGGCAGCGGCAGCGCATCGCCATCGCGCGGGCGCTCGCCGCAGACCCGGAGGTGCTGCTCGCGGACGAGCCGGTCTCGATGCTGGACGTGTCGATCCGCCTCGGGATCCTCAACCTGCTGGCAGACCTGCGCGACCGGCTCGGCATCGCCATCCTGTACATCACGCACGACATCGCGTCGGCGCGCTACTTCGCGGACCGGACCACCGTGCTGTACGCGGGGCAGGTGATGGAGAACGGGGACAGCGAGTCGGTCACCCAGGAGCCGCTGCACCCGTACACGCGGCTGCTGGTGGCGTCCGCGCCCGACCCGGACGACCTGGCGGGCGCCGGAGCGGCGGCCGTGCGGGACCAGGGGACCGGGGGCGAGCCGCCGAGCCTCGTGGACCCGCCGCCCGGGTGCCGGTTCGCCCCCCGGTGCCCGTACGCGAGAGACCTGTGCCGGAGCGAGACGCCGGCGCTGATCGAGGTCGTGCCCGGGCGGTCGGCGGCCTGCTGGGGGTACAGCGAGCGGGAGGACCGGCCGCTGGTCTCGACAGGCTCGACCAACGGGGACGAGGCGGGCGCATGAGGTTCCTGCTGCGCAGGGTCGTGTTCTACGCGCTGACGGCGTGGGCGGCGATCACCATCAACTTCTTCATCCCGCGAATGCTGCCGGGTGACCCGGTGACGGCCCTCATGGGCCGCATGCAGGGCCGCATCGACTCCCAGGCCGAGCAGTCGCTGCGCGTCCTGTTCGGCCTGGACCAGGACCTGGGCCTGTGGGAGCAGTACGTCGAGTACTGGCGCATGCTCCTGCGGGGCGACCTGGGCCTGTCCTTCACGCACTTCCCAACGCCCGTGGCCGACATCGTGAACCAGTCGCTGCCCTGGACGGTGGGCCTGGTCGGCGTCGCGACGATCATCGCGTTCGTGCTCGGCACGCTAGCCGGCTCGATCCTCGGCTGGCGGCGCGGGACGTGGGCCGACGGGCTGCTGCCGGTCGCGACCTTCTTCCAGGCCGTGCCGTACTTCTGGCTCGGCCTGATCACGATCGCCGTGCTCTCGGTGAACCTGGGCTGGTTCCCGTCCAGCGGCAGCTACGACCGCGGCCTGATGCCGGCGTTCACCGGCGAGTTCATCGGCTCGGTGATCTACTACGGCTTCCTGCCCGCCCTCACGGTGGTGGTGTCGTCCGTGGCGGGCTGGGTGCTCGGGATGCGCAACATGATGGTGACCGTCTCCTCGGAGGACTACGTCACCGTGGCGCACGCCAAGGGCCTCCCCGAACGCCAGGTCATGCTCGGCTACGCGGCCCGCAACGCGGTGCTGCCGCAGGTCTCGAGCTTCGCCCTGTCCCTGGGCTTCGTGGTCGGCGGCACGCTGATCATGGAGATGGTCTTCTCCTACCAGGGCATCGGCTACACGCTCTACCAGGCGGTCTCCACCCACGACTACCCCCTGATGCAGGGCTGCTTCCTGGTCATCACGCTGGCCGTCCTCGTGGCGAACATGGTGGCCGATCTCGCCTACGCCCTGCTCGACCCCCGCACCCGGACGGAGGACCGATGAACAACCGGCTGATGTTCCTGCGCAACGGGAAGGTGATCACCGGCCTGGTCATCCTCGCGTTCTTCACGTTCCTCGCCCTGCTGGGCCCGTGGATCGCGCCGTACGACCCGAACCAGGTGAGCGACGCCCTGCTGAGCCCGCCGTCCGCGGCGCACTGGCTGGGCACCGACCACACCGGCCGCGACATCCTGTCCCAGATCGTCGTCGGCACGCGCGGCGTGCTCGTCGTCGGTCTGGTCGCCGGGGTGAGCGCCACCGTGGTGGGCGTGCTCGTCGGGGTGACCGCCGGGTTCGTCGGCGGCATCGGTGACGAGTCGCTGTCCGCGCTGTCGAACATGTTCCTCGTGATCCCGCAGCTCCCGCTGATCATCCTGATCGCGGCGCAGCTACCGTCCGCGGGCGGGCTCACGGTCGCCCTGGTCATCGGTGCCACCGGCTGGGCGTGGGGCGCGCGCGTGCTGCGCGCCCAGACGCTGTCCCTGCGCAAGCGCGACTTCGTCGAGGCGGCCCGGGCCAACGGGGAGCGCACGTGGCGCCTCATCCTCGCGGAGGTGCTGCCCAACCTGACGGCCGTGATCGCGTCCGGGTTCGTCGGCACCGTGCTGTTCGCCGTGCTGTCGCAGGTCACGCTCTCGTTCATCGGCATAACGCCGGTCAGCGAGTGGAACTGGGGCACCATCCTGTTCTGGGCGCAGAACAACCTCGCGCTGCAGCGTGGCGCGTGGTGGTGGTTCGTGCCGGCGGGTGCGTGCATCGCCCTGCTGGGCATGGCCCTGACCCTGGTCAACTTCGGTATCGACGAGATCGTCAACCCCCGCCTGCGGTCCACCGGCCTGCATGCGCGCTCGCTGCGTCACCGGGGCATCCGGCCGCGCGTGGGGTTCACCCCGGTGGTGCGGGAGGCACGGACATGAGCCCGACGGACACGAGCACGCAGACCAGCACACAGACGTCCGGGGCGACGCCGTCGGACCCGGTCCTGGAGATCCGGAACCTCAGCGTCGACTACGGGTTCGGCGACGACCCGACCCACGTGCTGCGGGAGGTCTCACTCACCCTGAACCGTGGCGAGGTGCTGGGGCTGGCGGGGGAGTCGGGCTGCGGCAAGTCGACGCTCGCCTACGCGGCCACGCGCCTGCTGCCGCCGCCGGGCCTCATCACGGGCGGCGAGGTGTGGCTCACGGGCCGCGACGGCAAGCGGGCAGACCTGCTGTCCCTGTCCGACGCCGAGCTGCGCGCCGCTCGCTGGCGCGACATCGCCATCGTGTTCCAGGGCGCCATGAGCTCGCTCAACCCGGTGTACCGGGTCGAGCGGCAGCTCATCGACGGCATCCTGGCGCACCGGCCGCGCATGCGCCGGGCGGAGGCCAAGGAGCGGGCGGCCGAGCTGCTGCGGCTCGTCGGCATCTCGGCCGACCGGCTGCGGTCCTATCCGCACCAGCTGTCCGGCGGTATGCGGCAGCGCGTCATGATCGCCATGGCGCTCGCGCTGGAGCCGCAGGTGCTCATCATGGACGAGCCCACCACGGCGCTCGACGTCGTCATGCAGCGCCAGATCCTGGAGCAGGTGATGGAGCTGCGCGAGCGGCTGGGCTTCTCGGTGGTGCTCATCACGCACGACGTGTCCCTGCTGGTCGAGGTCGCCGACCGGATCGCCGTCATGTACGCGGGCGAGATCGTGGAGACGGCAGCGGCCCGGGACGTGTACGCGAAGCCGCGGCACCCGTACTCGGCCGGTCTGCTCGGGTCGTTCCCTCCGCTGCACGGGCCGCGCCGCGAGCTCACCGGCATCCCGGGGGCTCCGCCCGACCTGTCCAAGCGTCCTCCGGGCTGCCCCTTCGCACCCCGGTGCGCGCACGCCATGGACGTGTGCCGGGTCGAGCTGCCGGTGCTGGGTCGGACGGCGCAGGCCGAAGAGAGGCGGCAGGTGGCGTGCCACCTGCACACGTCCGGTGTCGCGGATGGTGAGCTGCCGGAGCTCTTGGCGCGGTAATGCGGTGGCAGGGGCGGCCAGCCTGCGGAAGCCGGTCGGCCGCCCTCTGCCAGAGCGGTCAGGTGTGGGAGTAACGCTGGCGGACAGCTTCTCCACTGGTGCCGATGGCCTCGCCGAGGCTGCGCCAGGACACCTTCTGCTCGCGGGCGGTTTCCACCGCCTTGGCCAGGTCACGTTCGGCGGCGTCACGCTTGAACGCCGCGAGCTTGACCGCCATCAGCGGCGGCAGGGGCGCATCGAAGTCCTCCGGCTCGGGTTCGTAGGACTCGAGCTGATCGGCCAGTGCGTCGGCGTTGGCGATCAGTGCTTCCAGGTTCCGTCGCATCTGATTCATCCTTTCCCTCGCAGGTACATCTCGCGGGCGCAGATTGCACGAACCGGGTCTCGTGGCGCGGCTGGGTCCGATCGGATGGTCAGTCCGTCAGCTTCGGATGGCTCGTGCTCGCGAACTTGATCCAACAGATGTGCTTCACGTCGTCGATCAGGTACCAGATGCGGCCACCGCCGGTTACCTCGTACTGCCATTGCGGGAGGTCTTGCCCCGCGTGGACGTCGGTCGACAGGCTCCCCCGGAGCTGGTGCTGCCGGCCCGTGGACGGATTGGGGCGTGGTGTGGACTCGATCGCGTCAAAGGCGGTGCGTACGTTGGACGGTGCCTGGCGGCAGAGTTCTTCCCAGCCCTTGGCGGCGTCATTCGTGGCGAACCTGATCGTGTACCCGCCCGAGTGTGGAGGAGGAGCTGCCCGGTCGCCTCGCTTCGCGCTCATCCTTCGGCAGGGCGGTCGACGAGGCCGAAGTCACCCAGTTCCGGATCGACAAGGGCCCTTCGAAGGTCGGGGTCGGCATGGACCTCGGCAGTGTGGCGCCACTCGACGACGAGGCGGTTGATCGCAGCAGTGTTGCCCAGAGCGGCCGCGGCCTCGGCGGCATCGATGAACTCGGCGGTCATCGTCTCCGCATCGGCGTGCGGGAGGAACCGCATCCACGGCAGCGCCCCGGGAAGGAGGTCGGGGAGGCTGGCTCGTTGGGACTGGGCGATGGTGACGAGAAGCCGGGCCACGAGCTCGATGACTTCGTGTTCCGCATCAGCACGGTCTGCCGACATGAGTACGAGATCACCCGCGTCGCGTCGGCGGAGCCGGAGCGCGCGCGATGTCAGGAGCCGATCTGCCATTTCTGTCGGATGGCGGAGGAGGTCCGAGAACGGGACGGAATCGTCATGCAGCGCGGTCATACTTCAAGAGTAGTTCAGAAGTCCGCCGCTGTCTGCTTACCTGGACCGACCCACAACCGCCACGTGAGTCGCACAGACGGGACAGGACCGTCCCCTCGGACGCGGTAGGTTCTACTCCGTGACATCCCCGTTCGACCGGATCCGTCCGGCGGCCACTACCGCGCGCAAGGTCTCCGACCTCGCCGCCGCGTTCGGCCTCACCATCGCCCCAGGTCATCCCGCCGATGCCGCGGTCACCTGTGTGGCCTCGGACAACCGGGTCGCCAGGCCAGGAGACCTCTTCGTGGCCGTCCCCGGGACCCGCACGCACGGCGCGCAGTTCGCCGCCGACGCCGTCGCGCGCGGTGCCACCGCCGTCCTCACGGACGCGCGCGGCGCCGAGCTGATCGAGGGAACGGGCGTCCCCGTGCTCGTCGCCGACGAGGACCCCCGCGCCATCCTCGGCCAGGTCGCCGCCTGGGTGCTGGGCAACCCCGCCGAGCACCTGATGACCTTCGGCGTCACGGGCACGAACGGCAAGACCACCACGACCTACCAGCTCGACCACCTGCTCCGGGCGCTCGGCTGGAAGGGCGGCCTGATCGGCACCGTCGAGACGCGCTCCGGCGACCGCGTGATCCCGAGCGTCCTGACCACGCCGGAGGCCGCTGACCTGCAGGCCCTGCTCGCCGCGATGCGCGAGGACCACGTGCGCACCCTCGCCATGGAGGTCTCCTCCCACGCGCTCGCACAGCACCGCGTCGACGGCGTCGTGTTCGGCGTGGCCGGGTTCACCAACCTGACCCAGGACCACCTCGACTTCCACGGCGACTTCGAGTCGTACTTCGCCACCAAGGCCGACCTGTTCACGCCCGCCCGCGCCCGCCGCGCCGTCGTCACCATCGACGACACCTGGGGCGAGCGCATGGCCGAAGCCGCGCAGGTCCCCGTAGCGACCCTCACCACGCTTCCCGGCAAGGACGCCGACTGGACCGTGACCGACGTCGCGCCGTCGGGCACCGGGTCCGCCTTCACCCTGACCCACCGCGACGGGCGTACCCTGCGCACCTCCACCTCGCTGCCCGGCGGCTACAACGTGGCCAACGCGGCGCTCGCGGTGACCATGGTGTTGGAGGGCGGCTCCGACATCCGGGACGTGACGGAGGCGCTGGCCGCCCGCCAGGGCCTGAGCGCCACCGTCCCCGGTCGCATGGAGGTGCTAGCCACCGCGCCGCGCGTGGTCGTGGACTTCGCGCACAACACGGAGGCGCTCGAACTCAGCCTCGCCGCCCTGCGCCCGACGACGTCGGGCCGGCTCGCCGTGGTGTTCGGCGCCACGGGCGACCGCGACCCCGGCAAGCGGCCGTTCATGGGCGCCGCCGCCGTCCGCGGGGCGGACGTGGTCTACGTGACCGACGACGATCCCCACGACGAGGACCCCGCGAAGGTGCGCTCCGAGGTGCTCGCGGGCACGGGCCCGGGCGGCGCGCCCGAGCGGACCGTCGAGGGTGTGGACGGCAGCGGCTCGCGTACCGTTGAGGTCCACGAGGTCGCCCCGCGCGCGGACGCCATCCGTGCCGCGATCGCCGCGGCTGATCCGGCGGACACCGTGCTGGTCGCGGGCCGCGGGCACGAGACCGTCCAGGAGATCGCAGGCGTGGATCATCTGCTCGACGACCGGGTCGAGGCGCGCGCAGCGCTGGCCGCCCGAGCAGGGGAGCCGCAGCAGAACGTGTAGGGCCGGCAGCAGGACGTGCAACGCCAGCGGTACGTGTAACCCGAGCAGTACCCCATGCAGGAGAGGACACCACAGGCATGATCGAGCTGACTGCGGCGCAGGTCGCCGCAGCCACCGGCGGGCGGCTGCACGCCGACCCGGACGTGACGGTCACCGGGGCGGTGATCACCGACTCGCGCTCCGCCGGACCCGGTGCGCTGTTCGTGGCGCTGCCGGGCGAGCGGGTGGACGGACACGACTTCGCTGCGACCGCGGTGCAGGCGGGCGCCACGCTGGTGCTCGCCGCCCGAGAGCTGGACGGCCTGCCGACCGTCGTGGTGGACGACCCGCAGGCCGCCCTCGGCGACCTCGCCCGGCACGTCCTCGCGACCGTACGCGACCGGACCGACGGCGGAGTCGTGCCCAAGGTCGTCGCCGTGACCGGCTCGGTCGGCAAGACCACGACCAAGGACCTGCTCGGCCAGCTCCTCACCCCGGAGGCTGGTGCCGGGGGCGAAGACGCCATCGTCGTCCCCAAGGGGTCGTTCAACAACGAGATCGGCCTGCCGCTGACGGTCCTGCGGGTCACCGAGCAGACGCGCTTCCTGGTGCTAGAGATGGGTGCCGACCGCATCGGCAACATCGCGTACCTCACGCGCATCGCGCCGCCCGACGTCGGCGTCGTGCTGGCCGTCGGCGTCGCGCACGTCGGCCACTTCGGGAGCGTCGAGGCCATCGCGCAGACCAAGGGCGAGATGGTCGAGGGCGTGGTCGAGGGAGGCTCCGTGGTGCTCAACGCCGACGACCTGCGCGTCGTCACCATGGCGAACCGGGCCGCACCCGGCACCACGGTGCAGACCTTCGGCACCATCCCGTCGGCCGACGTCCGTGCCGAGGAAGTCTCCGTCGACACCGCGGGCCGCGCGAGCTTCACGCTCCGTGTCGCCCGCGCCGGCGAGGTCGACGAGCAGCGCGCCGACGTCGCGCTGGGGCTCGTGGGCGCGCACCACGTGAGCAACGCGCTCGCGGCGGCGACAGTGGCGCTGCACCTCGGCGTGACCGTGTCCGACGTCGCGCAGCGGCTCTCCGGCGCCACCGCGCTGAGCCCGCACCGGATGGCCGTCACCGAGCGGCCCGACGGCGTCACCGTGATCGACGACGCGTACAACGCGAACCCCGACTCGATGAAGGCCGCACTGCGCACGCTCGCCGTCATGTCGGGCCGTACCCGCCGCTCCGTGGCGGTGCTCGGCGAGATGCTCGAGCTCGGCGACGGTGCGCGCGCCGCGCACGACGAGATAGGCCGTCTCGTGGTACGGCTGAACATCAAGCAGCTGATCGTGGTCGGCGACGGCGCCTATCACATCCACGAGGGCGCCATGCAGGAAGGGTCCTGGGGGTCGGAGTCGATCTTCGTCCCCGACCTGGCGGCCGCCCGCTCGATGCTGGACGAGTCGCTCGAGCCCGGCGACGTCGTGCTCGTGAAGTCGTCCCTCGGTGCCGGGCTGGCCGAGCTGGGGGACCACCTGTCGATGGCTCTGACCACTAAGGACAACAACAAGTGATCGCGATCCTGGTCAGCGCCGCGGTGGCGCTGCTCGTCGCCCTGCTGGGCACACCGGTCTTCATCCGGTTCCTGGTCCACAAGAACTACGGCCAGTTCGTCCGCGAGGACGGCCCCACCGGGCACTTCACCAAGCGCGGCACGCCGACGATGGGCGGCGTCATCATGATCGCCGCGACCCTGATCGGGGTCGCGGCCTCGATGCTGGTCTCGGGCCGCCTGCCGAGCGTGTCGGCGCTGCTCGCGCTCTACCTCATGGCAGGCCTCGGCCTGGTCGGGTTCCTCGACGACTTCACCAAGATCCGCAAGCAGCGCTCGCTCGGCCTGACCGCGCGCGCCAAGCTGATCGGCCAGGGCGTCGTCGGTATCTCGTTCGCCGTGCTCGCCCTGCAGTTCCCCAACGAGAACTCGCGCACCCCGGCGTCGACCAAGATCTCGTTCCTGCGCGACACCGAGTTCGACCTGGCGTTCGCCGGCGCGACCGTCGGCCTGATCCTCTTCGTGATCTGGGCCAACCTGCTCGTGTCGGCGTGGTCCAACGCGGTCAACATCACCGACGGCCTCGACGGCCTGGCCACCGGCGTCTCGATCATCACGTTCGGCGCGTACGTGCTGGTCGGCATCTGGCAGCTCAACCAGTCGTGCCAGTTCCTCGCCACGGCGGGACCACGCTGCTACGAGGTGCGCGACCCGCAGGACCTCGCGGTCGTCGCGGCGGCCGTCACGGGCGCGTGCGTGGGCTTCCTGTGGTGGAACGCCAACCCCGCCAAGATCTTCATGGGCGACACCGGTTCGCTCGCGCTGGGCGGCGCCCTGGCCGGCCTGTCGATCCTGAGCCGCACGGAGCTGCTGGCCGTGATCATCGGCGGCATGTTCGTGCTCATCGTCTCGTCCGTGGTCATCCAGGTCGGGTTCTTCAAGATGACCGGCAAGCGGGTGTTCAAGATGGCGCCGCTGCAGCACCACTTCGAGCTGTCGGGGTGGGGCGAGGTCACGATCGTCATCCGGTTCTGGCTCATCGCGGGCCTGCTCGCGGGCCTGGGCATGGGCATCTTCTACGCGGAATGGGTCGCCCAGTGACCGGTTCGCCCGGCGCCGAAACCTACGGCACCGTGGAGCCGCGCGTCCCCCTGGCCGAGGCGCGGGTGGTCCTGGCAGGGCTCGGCGTCACCGGGCGGTCGCTCCAGCGGATCCTGACGCCGCGCGTCGCGTCGCTGGTCACCGTCGACGACAAGGCCGACGACGCGGACCACGCCGGGCTAGACGCCTCCGCTGCGGCCGGCGTGCTGGCGCGGGCCGACCTGCTGGTCGCCTCGCCGGGCTTCGCGCCGCACCACCCGGTCATCGCGGCTGCGCTGGCCGCGGACGTACCCGTGTGGAGCGAGGTCGAGCTCGCGTGGCGGCTGCGGGTCGACCGGCTGGGCTCCGACAAGCCCGCGCAGTGGCTCGGCATCACCGGGTCCAACGGCAAGACGACCACCGTCGAGATGCTGGCCGCCATCCTGCGGGCCGCGGGCCTGCGTACCGCCGCCGTGGGGAACGTCGGTCGCTCCCTCGTGGAGGCGGCGCTCGACCCCGCGCTCGACGTCGTGGCGGTGGAGCTCTCCAGCTTCCAGCTCCACTTCACCCACACGATGTCTCTCGAGGCCGGCGCGGTCCTGAACGTCTCGCCCGACCACCTCGACTGGCACGGCTCCGTCGACGCGTACACGCGCGACAAGGGCCGGATCTTCGAGCGCGTCCAGGTGGCCTGCGTCTACAACGTCGCCGACCCGAAGACCGAGGAGCTGGTGCGCGAGGCCGACGTCGTCGAGGGCGCACGCGCCGTCGGCTTCGTGGCCGGCGCGCCCCGCCCCGGCGACCTCGGGCTGGTCGACGACGTGCTCGTGGACCGCGCCTTCCACGCCGCCGACGCCGATCCCGACCGCCGCAGGAGCGCCGCGGAGCTCGGCACGCTCGCCGACCTGAAGCAGCTCGGCGACCAGGGCGGCGTCGTGCCGACCCACATCGTGGCGGACGCGCTGGCCGCCGCCGCGCTGGCCCGTGCACACGGCGTCCCCGCCGCCGCCGTCCGCGACGGGCTGCGGTCCTTCGGCCCGAGCGAGCACCGCATCCAGCGCGTGGCCACGGCGGACGACGTCACGTACGTGAACGACTCCAAGGCGACGAACGCGCACTCCGCGGCGGCCTCGCTGGCGGGTTTCGCCCACGGCACGGTGGTCTGGATCGCCGGCGGTCTGGCCAAGGGGGCGACGTTCGACGAGCTGGTGTCCTCCCGCGCCGACCGTATGCGCGCGGCGGTGGTCATCGGGGCGGACCCGCGGCCGCTGGCCGACACGCTGGCCCGACACGCGCCGCAGATCCCGGTGGTGGTGATCGATCCCGGTGACACTGGGACGGTGATGCGCCGGGCGGTAGCCGCAGCGCGGGACCTGGCACAGCCGGGGGACACCGTGCTGCTGGCGCCGGCGGGTGCGTCGCAGGACCAGTTCACCTCGTACGCCCAGCGCGGCGAGGAGTTCGCACGCGTGGTGCATGAGCTCACCATCACGCACTGACCCGCGGGGAGGACGGCGGATGGCCACGACGGGAACGAGCCGTAGCGCCACCGAGCGTTCCTGGCTGGGTCAATGGAACTCGAACGTCTCCAGCTACTACCTCCTGGTGGGCACCACCGGCCTGCTGACCGTGATCGGCCTGATCATGGTGCTGTCCAGCTCGACGGTGACGTCGATCGCCGACGGCGCGTCGCCGTACGCGGCGTTCCTGGTCCAGGCGCAGTACGCGCTGATCGGCCTGCCCGTGCTCCTCGTCGCCGCGCACCTGCCCGTCCGCTGGTACAAGCGCCTCGCGCTGCCCGGGCTCGTCGTGGCGCTGGGCCTGCTCGTCGCCGTGATCTTCCTGGGCGAGGTCAGGAACGGGCAGCAGAACTGGCTCCCGCTCGGCTCGTTCGCCTTCCAGCCGTCCGAGCTCGCCAAGCTCGCCCTCGCGATCTGGCTCGGCACGGTGCTGGGCCGCAAGCAGCCGCTGCTGGGCAGGTGGTCGCACGCGATCATGCCGGCGGTGCCTGGCGCGGTCGTCGTGCTCGGCCTGGTGCTCGCCGGCGGCGACCTGGGCACGGCGCTCGTGATGGGCCTCCTGGTGGCGGGGGCCTTCTTCGTGGCGGGCGTGCCACTCTCCTTCATGGCGCTCGCCAGCGCACTCGCGGCGTTCGTCGTGGGCTACGTGTTCATCCTGCAGCAGGGCAGCGGGGACCGGCTGCAGCGCATCATCGCGACCTACGGCGCCGAGTGCGACAAGGCATCGGAGTGCTACCAGTCCCTGCACGGCCTCTTCGGGCTGGGCACCGGTGGGCTGTTCGGGGTGGGCCTGGGCGGGAGCCGCGAGAAGTGGAGCTATCTGCCCGAGGCGCACAACGACTTCATCTTCGCGGTGATCGGCGAGGAGCTCGGCCTGTTCGGCACGGTGCTGGTCCTGACGCTGTTCGGCGTGCTCGGGCTGGCGATGAGCCGGGTGATCCGGCGGCACACGGATCCGTTCGTCAAGGTGGCCACGGCCGCCGTCGGCTGCTGGATCGTGGGCCAGGCCTTCGTGAACATCGGCGTGGTGATCGGCGTCCTGCCGGTGATCGGCGTACCGCTCCCGCTGGTGTCCGCCGGTGGTTCCGCACTGATCACCACGATGGCCGCCCTCGGGATGGTGATCTCTTTCGCCCGGACCGAACCAGGGGCTGCCAAGGCACTGTCTGCACGCGGTAGCGTCGTCCGCAAGTCACTGGCTGTGCTGGGCGGCGCGGTTCGTAGACGGTAGAAATGTGCACGGTGGCTCCATCCATGACGAGATCCGGCACCTCAGATCCCGTCCGGCGGGGCCGCGCGCACCGATCCGCCCGGAACGTACGTCCGGGCGACGACGAGAAGGTGATGATGAGCTCAGCAGTTGTGTCGGTGGTGCTCGCCGGTGGCGGTAGCGCGGGACACGTGAACCCCTTGCTCGCGGTGGCCGACGAGGTGCGGCGCCGGGAGCCCGGCGCGCGCGTGCTCGCGCTCGGTACCACGACCGGCCTGGAGGCCGAGCTCGTGCCCGCCCGCGGCTACGAGCTGCGCCCCGTCCCGCGCGTGCCGATGCCGCGTCGGCCGAGCCCCGACCTGCTGCGGCTGCCGGGCAGGCTGGCCGCCGCCGTGAAGGTGGCGGAGGACGCGATCGACGAGATCGGCGCGCAGGCCGTGATCGGTTTCGGTGGGTACGTGGCCACCCCGGCGTACCTCGCGGCCAAGCGCAAGGGCGTGCCGATCGTGATTCACGAGCAGAACGCCCGGCCGGGCCTGGCCAACCGGCTCGGCGCGCGGTGGGCGGCCCGCGTGGGCCTCACGTTCGCCGGCACGCCGTTGCGCGGCGGCGTCCTGACGGGCCTGCCGCTGCGACAGGCCATCGCTGCCCTGGTGCACGAGCGGGAGGCCGACGCGGCGGGTGCGCGGACCCGGGCCGCCACCGAGCTGGGCCTGGACCCGGCGCTGCCGACCCTCGTGGTCACGGGCGGCTCCCTCGGCGCACTGAACCTGAACCGCGCGGTGTCGGGCGCCGCGGCCCAGATCCTCGCCGCGGGCGCGCAGGTGCTGCACCTGACCGGCAAGGGCAAGAGCGACGAGGTGCGCGAGACGCTGGCGGCGGTCCCCGCCCTCGACGACCGGCGCTACCAGGTCCGCGAGTACCTGGAGCAGATGGAGCTCGCCTACGCGGTCGCGGACCTGGTGGTCTGCCGCTCCGGCGCGGGCTCGGTGGCCGAGCACGCTGCGCTCGGCATCCCTGCCGTCTACGTGCCGCTGCCGATCGGGAACGGCGAGCAGCGGCTCAACGCGGCCCCGCTGGTGGAGGCGGGCGGCGGTCTTCTGGTGGACGACGCGGACCTCACATCCGACTGGGTGTCCACCCACGTTCCTACGCTGCTCGCAGACCGCGAGCGGCTCGGTGTCATGGCGAAGGCCGCACGATCGGCCGGCACCAGCGACGGCGCGGCACGCGTCGTCGATCTCGTCGAGCAAGCCGTACGGTCAGCAGGTACCGACACCACGGAGGTCAGGTCATGAGCACCACGGTCACGGATCAGATGACGGGTCAGGTCGCACAGCTCGGACGCGTGCACATGATCGGCATAGGCGGGGCGGGCATGTCCGTCGTAGCGCGGCTGCTCGCCGGGCGCGGTGTGTCCGTCCAGGGTTCGGACGCCGCCGAGTCGGAGACGCTGGAGGCCCTGCGGGCCGCGGGCGTCAAGGTGTGGGTCGGCCATGATCCGGCCCACCTCACGGGCGTGGACTCCGTGGTCATCTCCAGCGCGGTCCACGAGGACAACCCGGAGCTCGCCGCCGCACGCGCCCGCCGCCTGAACGTGCTGCACCGCTCCCAGGCGCTGGCCGCCCTGATGGAGGGGTCGCGTGGCGTCGCCGTCGCCGGTGCGCACGGCAAGACGACGACGTCGGCCATGATCGCGACGATCCTGCGCGAGGCGGGCCTCGACCCGTCGTACGCCATCGGCAGCACCGTGCGCACGGCAACGGGTTCGACGCCGGGTGGTCACCTGGGCTCGTCCGACGTGCTCGTCGCCGAGGCCGACGAGTCGGACGGCTCGTTCCTCAACTACACGCCCACCATCGCGGTGGTGACGAACGTCGAGGCGGACCACCTGGACCACTACGGGACGCCGGAGGCGTTCAACGGGGCCTTCATCCGCTTCGCGCGCCGGCTGGTGAACGACGGCTGGCTCATCGCGTGCGCCGACGACGAGGGTTCGCTCTCGGTGGGCGCCACGATCTGCGCCACCGGCGGTCACGTCATCACCTACGGCACCCACGACACCGCACGCGTGCGGGTCACGGACATCTCGACCACCGCGGAGGGCACCACGGCCGTCCTGCGCGGCGACATCCTCGGCACCAACGAGCAGGTGGCCGACGGCGCCGGCGTCTCCGGCACGGTGCCGGGCATCCCGATGCGGCTCTCGGTCCCCGGCAAGCACAACGTGCTCAACGCGACCGCCGCCGTGATCGCCGCGGTGAAGCTGGGCGTGGAGCCCAGGCAGGCGGTCGCCGGCGTGGAGGCGTTCGTCGGCACGGGGCGTCGCTTCGAGGAGAAGGGTCTCGCCGACGGCGTGCGCGTCGTCGACGACTACGCCCACCACCCCACGGAGGTCCGGGCGGTCCTGACGGCGGCACGCGAGATCGCCGACGGCGGTCGCGTGCTCGTCCTGTTCCAGCCGCACCTCTATTCGCGCACACGGATCTTCGCCGACAAGTTCGCGCAGGAGCTGGCCGCTGCCGACGAGGTGGTGGTCACGGACGTCTACGGGGCGCGCGAGGAGCGCGACCCGTCGATCACGCCCAGCACGATCGTCGACCTGATGACCGACCACGGCGCCGTCTACGCGGTGCCGGACCGGCTCGACGCCGCGCACGCGATCGCGGATCTCGCTCGACCGGGTGACGTGGTGCTCACGGTCGGTGCCGGTGACGTGACCCAGCTCGGTCCCGCCGTCCTGGCGCGCCTGGCCGGCCGCGTGGCCGACCTCGACTCGGCGGCCGCCCCGACCTCGGGGCTGGGCGAGGACTGATGCGCCCGCCCGCGCGTCCTCGCGCCGCGGGCACGGCACGGCCGCGCCCCGCAGGCCAGGGTCCGGCACAGCAAGGAAAGAAGGACCAGGAGGCCAAGGGCTCGACGACCCGAGGCGCCCCGGCGCAGGAGCCCGCCCAGCGGGTCCCTGCGCCGGCCCGGCCGGGCCGCGGCACGGCCTCCGGCACGAGAGCGTCCGCCCAGCGGCCTCCGGCCGGCGAGCCGGTGCAGCTGGCGCCGTCCGCCCAGGCGAAGCGGCCGGCGAGCCGTCCCGGCACCGGCCGCCCGGCGCCGTCGGGCACCCGCGACGACGTGGTCTCGGACCAGCTGGCCGATCGTCTCGCCGAGCGCACGGCGATGGCCCGCTATCGCGTGTGGCGCCGCATCGGCTGGACCGTCGCGGCGGTAGCGGTCGCCGCGGGGCTGGTCTGGGTGGCGTTCTTCTCGCCGCTGCTCGCGCTCGACCCGGAGCAGGTGCGGGTGTCCGGGCAGGGCACGACCGTCGACGTCGAGCAGGTGCGCGCTGCCGTGACGGACGAGGCGGGCGTGCCGCTGCCACGGATCGACACGGTGCGCCTGCGCGAGGAGATCCTCGCCATGAAAGCCGTCAAGAACGTGGAGATCACGCGGTCCTGGCCGGACGGCCTGGCGGTGGCACTCACCTCCCGCGAGCCGGTGGCGGCGGTACCCCAGGCGGGCGACATGTACGCCCTGATGGACGCGGAGGGCGTGCAGGTGGGCACGGCCGAGGAGGCTCCGGACGACCTGCCCTCGATCGTGGTCTCGCTCGCCGACGGTCCGGCCGGCCGCCGCGCCATGGACGCGGCGCTCGAGGTGCTCGGGGCCCTGCCGTCGCAGCTGACCGCCGACATCCAGACGGTGAGCGCCGCGACACAGGACGACGTGCGCACCACGCTGTCGGACGGGCGCGTGATCCGGTGGGGGAGCGGGGCGCAGGTCGAGCTCAAGACCAAGGTGGCGCAGACGCTGCTGCGTGTTGAGCCGTCGGCGAAGACCATCGACGTGTCGTCGCCGGACCTGCCGGTCACGAACTGACCGTCCAAATGACATCCATGTGATTTCTCGCGTGCATCGTTGCGCGACACGCGCAACGATGTCTTCGACACACCACGGCGGCACACCTACCGTCGAACACAGCAGCAACCTGACATAACTCTAACCCTCTACCTCAACCTGAGAGTTTAAGGGATGAGAGTCGGGACTCGGGACCCGAATCGAAAGGCGACGACGTGGCAACTCCGCAGAACTACCTGGCAGTAATCAAGGTGGTCGGTATCGGCGGCGGTGGTGTGAACGCCGTCAACCGCATGATCGAGGTCGGCCTCAAGGGCGTCGAGTTCATCGCGATCAACACTGACGCACAGGCACTCCTGATGTCCGACGCCGACGTCAAGCTCGACGTCGGCCGGGAGCTCACGCGCGGCCTGGGCGCCGGCGCGGACCCTGAGGTCGGCAAGAAGGCCGCCGAGGACCACGCCGAGGAGATCGAGGACGTCCTCCGTGGCGCCGACATGGTCTTCGTCACCGCGGGCGAGGGCGGCGGCACCGGCACGGGCGGCGCTCCCGTGGTCGCGCGCATCGCGCGTTCGCTCGGCGCGCTGACCGTCGGGGTCGTGACCCGTCCGTTCACGTTCGAGGGCCGCCGCCGCGCGGTGCAGGCAGAGAGCGGCATCGAGAACCTGCGTGACGAGGTCGACACGCTGATCGTGATCCCGAACGACCGGCTCCTGTCGATGTCGGACCGGAACGTGTCGGCCATCGCGGCGTTCCACTCGGCCGACCAGGTCCTGCACTCCGGTGTCCAGGGCATCACGGACCTCATCACCACGCCCGGCCTGATCAACCTGGACTTCGCGGACGTGAAGTCGGTCATGCAGGGTGCGGGCTCCGCGCTCATGGGCATCGGCTCGGCACGGGGCGAGGACCGCGCGGTGCAGGCCGCGGAGCTGGCGATCTCGTCGCCGCTGCTCGAGGCCTCGATCGACGGCGCGCACGGTGTGCTGCTGTCGATCCAGGGTGGTAGCGACCTCGGTCTCTTCGAGGTGCACGAGGCAGCACGGCTGGTGCAGGAGGCCGCGCACCCCGAGGCGAACATCATCTTCGGCACGGTCATCGACGACGCCCTGGGCGACGAGGTGCGCGTCACGGTCATCGCAGCGGGCTTCGACGGTGGTCTGCCCAAGGAGCGCAAGGACAACCGCGCGCTCGGTCAGGTGGCCGGTGCGGTCGCCGCGCCGACCCCCGCCGCGACTCGGAGCCCCGCCACGGCGCCGGTTCCGCTGCCCGACGTGTCGGACGCGGCGCGCCGCGTGCCCGAGCACCACGGCGGGAACGGGATGCCGCCGTCGGTTCCGCCGGCACCGCAGCCGTCTCCTGTGTCGACGCTGCCCCGGGTGATCGACGACGAGGGTTCGGACGACGTGCCGCGCACGCTGGACGAGCCGGCCGTCGTGGTGCAGGGCTCGTTCAACCGGCAGGAGGTCTCGCGCGAGCAGGGCGAGCGCGTCGAGGTCCCGCCGCTCTACGACGAGAACCCGCGCCGGACCTCCGAGGACCTGGACGTCCCCGACTTCCTGAAGTGACCGGACCCGAACCTGTCTGCCGGGTACCCTCGCACACGTGAGCGACACCCGGACTCTTGCAGGCGTGCACCCCGTCGATCTAGGCGACGGGGTGCACGCCTTTTTCACGACCGGCACGGGCGGCGTCTCGCCGGCCCCCTGGTCGACACCGGGCGAGGGCGGCCTGAACCTCGGCCTGAACGTGGCCGACTCCGCCGAGCGGGTGGCGGTCAACCGTTCCCTGGCCGCCGAGCGGCTCGGCGCGCCCGTTGCCTTCGCCACCCAGGTCCATGGCGACCGGGTGCTCGAGCTCGGTCCGGCCGAGCGCACCCGGTGGGCAGCCGACCGGCCACCGGCATCGGCAGGGGAGGCCGATGCGCTCGTCACCGCCGAGCGTGGCCTCGGCCTCGGCGTCCTGGTGGCCGACTGCGTGCCGGTCCTGCTCGCCGACCCGGAGGCGCGGGTGGTCGGGGTGGCCCATGCCGGCCGTAACGGTGTGCTGTCCGGTGTGGTGCACCGCGCGCTGGACACGCTCGTCGCCCGGGGCGCCGACCCGGCGCGCGTGCGCGCCGTCGTGGGGCCGGCGGTCTGCGGGAAGTGCTACGAGGTGCCTGCCGCGATGCGTGACGAGGTGGCGGCGGCCGTACCGGCGACCTTCGCGACCACGAGCACGGGCACGCCGGGGCTCGACCTGCCGTCCGGGGTGGTCGCGCAGCTCGCCGCCCGCGGTGTCACGGCCGCGCGCGTCGAGCGCTGCACGCTCGAGGACCCCGAGCTGTTCTCGCACCGCCGGGCCACCGCGGCGGGTACCACAACCGGACGGCAAGCTGGCATCATCGCGCTCATTTGACCGCCCTCTGCCCGGTTCCGGGGGCCCGCGACACGCCGACAGTAACGCGCTGACCTGCGAAATCACACTGATGTCGTTTTTAGCGAGCAATCGCTGAACAACTTTGGCAAAGTTGTTCGTGGCACGGCGTGTCGCGCTTCCGGGTCGGATTGCGCCGGGCTACTTTTGTCAAGGCGACCTCGACCAGGGGTCAAGGTCGGATCTGCTGTACGGATCCGCCGGACACCGAGACAGAAGGACGCGCAGCAGGCGACGAACGGAGAAAGAGCGATGGCCGGAGCACTTCGCAAGACCATGCTGTATCTGGGCCTCGCCGACGATCAGGGCGAGCAGGAGTACCTCGACGAGTACGACGAGGGCCTGGAGGAAAACGTGGAGGATCACCGGCACGCGCAGGTCACGCCGCTGCACCGCGACGGTGTGCCGCGTGAGGCACTGTCTTCCTCGGACCTGCGCCGCATCACGACGGTGCACCCGCGGTCGTACAACGACGCGCGGAGCATCGGCGAGGCCTTCCGCGCCGGTACCCCCGTCATCATGAATCTCTCCGACATGGACGACGCCGACGCCAAGCGTCTGGTCGACTTCTCCGCCGGCCTGATCTTCGGTCTGCACGGCTCGATCGAGCGGGTGACCAACAAGGTCTTCCTGCTCTCGCCCGAGCACGTGGAGATCGCGGCCGAGGAGCAGGTTCCCGCCGAGAAGCCGAACGGACGCGGCGGCTTCTACAACCAGAGCTGAGCCCGACACGTCGGGACGATGACTGAGGGGCGGTCGCTGCGGCGGCCGCCCCTCACTCATGTCCGCCCGCGGGGGGCGCGTCCGGGGCCGGTCGACGGACTCGCGCGGCGCGCAGCCGGGCAGTTCGCGCTACTCCCAGCCGGGACAGGTTAGGTTGTCCCTTGTGATCTGGGACTTCATCGGCTTCCTGCTGTGGCTCTTCCTGCTGTTCCTCATCGGACGGCTCATCTTCGACTGGGTGCAGTTCTTTGCCCGGGACTGGCGGCCTCGTGGTGTGCTGCTCGTGATCGCCGAGGCGATCTACACGGTCACCGACCCGCCTCTCCGGTTACTGCGCCGCCTGATCCCGCCGTTGCGGCTGGGGCAGGTGCAGCTGGACCTGGCGTTCATCGTCCTGTTCTTCGGCGTCTCGCTGCTCTCGTCACTCGTCGGTCAGTTCTAGTGCCGACCGGCCACGTGTTGAATCTGTGCTGGTTCGATGCGTGCCCGATCGGCGGCAGGTGGCGAGGCCCGCGGAAACATTGACCGATGCATGGATGCGGCCTGGGGTGACACGGCACACTCTGTGAGGAAATCGTGCCCGGGGGTGCTCCCGGTATCCCGCGCCGATGTCGTCCGCTACCGTGGGCTTCGGCGGAGGGCGCGCGGCTGGGCAGCGCCGACGTCCGTGATCTGCGTTCCTACGTTCTAACTTTCGAGGTGACACGATGGCACTGCTTACTGCAGAGGACATCCTCAACAAGAAGTTCTCCGCGACGAAGTTCCGCGAAGGCTACGACGTCGAGGAGGTCGACGACTTCCTCGACGAGGTCGTGCGGACCCTGACCAACGTCCAGGAGGAGAACGAGGGCCTCCGGCAGAAGGTCGCAGCCGCCGAGCGGCGGATCGCCGAGCTCTCGCGCAACGACGCCGCCAGCCCCGCTCGGGCCCAGGCTGCGCCCGTCGCCGCACCGGTCATGCCGTCGGGTCCGGCCGCCGGCCTCAAGGGCAACGGCCCGGAGCCGGAGTCCGCTACCGGGATGCTCCAGCTGGCACAGAAGCTGCACGACGACTACGTGCGCTCCGGCCAGGAGGAGGGCGACCGACTCATCACCGAGGCCAAGACCGAAGGTGCGCGCATCGTGCGCGACGCCGAGGAGACCTCCCACCGCACGCTCTCCCAGCTCGAGCAGGAGCGTTCGCTCCTCGAGCGCAAGATCGACGAGCTGCGCGTCTTCGAGCGCGACTACCGCACGCGGCTCAAGAGCTTCCTGCAGAACCTGCTCGGGGACCTCGACGCGCGCGGCTCGGCTCTGCCGCCGCAGAACAACCAGCGGTCCGGCCGTCCGGCCGAGATGGCTCAGGGCATCTGACAGCAGTACCCGTCGAGCACGGCGGCCGGGCGTCCCCACCTCACGCCCGGCCGCCGCGCACGATGAGCCAGTCGCACCCATGATTGGGGCACGCCACATCGGCGTGCCCCGTTGTGCGTCCGGCCGCTTGTGCTTACGCTTCGTGGACTTGACCACCGGGGGCGACCGCGAAGGGGAACCCATGACCAAGATCTCGACTGCGACACGAGCCGCGATCAAGCAAGAGTTCCCGAACCTGACACGTGACGTGAAGAAGTTCCCCGTCCGTGAAGGCGAAGAACCCTGGACCGCGCGCGAGGCCGAAGAGCTGGCCGCGCTGCTCCTCGAAGACAAGGAGCGGCTGGAACGCGAGCTGGAGACGGCCGACCGCGAGCTGTCCGACCTGTTGCGGAACTCCGGTGACGGCGCCGGTGACGACCAGGCCGACTACGGCTCGAGCGCCCTGGAGCGCGAGCAGGAGCTCACGCTCGTCAACAACATGCGTGACCTGCTGGACCAGACCAACCACGCGCTCGACCGGATCCGGAAGGGCACGTACGCCACGTGCGAGGTCACGGACCTGCCCATCGGCAAGGCACGGCTCCAGGCCTTCCCGCGGGCGACGCTGTCGGTCGAGGCCAAGGCGCGCGAGGAGCGGCGCGGAGCCTGACCGGTCGACGTCAGGACCCTGCGGCGCGCCACCTCGAAATTCCGATATCAATTCTGTGATGTCCGGGTTACGGGTATTCCTGGCGCAATGCCGCGGGGTTCGGTCCTGGAATGTCGGAATGTGGCCTCTGTGTGCCCCGTCACGTTCCAATTGACAGGGTGAATTTCTCCACCGATGCTCGTCGGGATGAACCACACACGTGTGGTTCATCGCAATTCCGACTGAGCTATTCGAGGGGGAAACACAATGATCCGAGGATTCCGTGCAACCTGCCGTGCAGGGGCAGCCGTTGTCATGTCGGCCGGCCTGGTCGTCGCCGCGGCATCGGGTGCGAGCGCGATGGTTACGGGCGACTCGCCCGAGCTGATCAGCGCACCCAGCGCCGGCAGCGCGACGGAGGTGGCCGACGGCGCTGCCGCCGCGGCCGACGTGCTCGGCACCACGAGCCCGCTGGGTGTCGTGGGCGCCGACGGTGCGCTGGACGTCCTCGAGGGCTACGGCACCTCGGAGGTCCCCGCGGGCGTCGACGGTGCGATGGTCCCTGAGGACGTCGCGACCGCCGGTGAGGTCGTCGAGATCGGTGGCGACGGCAGCTTCAACGCGCTGAACAACGTCTGTGTCGCCCCCTGGTACTGGGAGGGTCCGGGCAACATCGGCAGCACCGCCAACGTGACCGACTACCAGGCCTGCAACGACGGCCACTACGGCGAGTACGAGCTCGGTGGCGACGGTTCGGTCAACGTCCTGAACAACGTGTGTGTCGCTCCGTGGCACTGGGACGGCCCGCTGAACCTGTTCCAGACGGGTAACTTCACCAAGTACTCGGCTTGCAACTGACGCTTGCGTCAATTGACTGCCGTCGTGCGGTGACGCGAAGGTAGTGCTGCATCTGGTGGGGCCCTTTCCCGGATATTCGGGAAAGGGCCCCGCTGCTTTGTCCGGCAAGGCTGTTTCTGATCATGCGCCGCCCGCGGCAGGCGCGGTGACCAGACCCGATCGTGCCCGTCGTCCACCTTCGGGGCGCGCGAGCCTGGTACCGCCCGCGGCATGGGAGACTTTGCCTGATGTCTACTTCCGCTGAACCACCCGCCGTGGCCGACGACGAGACGGCTCCGGCCACCACGCCCCCGTCGTCGAGCAGTCGTGTGCTCATCGCCTGGACCGTCGCGCTCGCAGCCTTCGTCCTGGCCGCCGACCAGCTGACCAAGTGGTGGGCGGAGTCCGCGCTCGTCGCGAACGCGCCCACGATCCCGCTCGTGGGGGACCTGCTCGGGATCCGGCTGATCTACAACCCGGGCGCTGCGCTGTCGATCGCCTCGGGCTACACGTGGATCCTGACCATCGTCGTGACGGTCGTCGTGGTGTTCATCGTCCGCGCGATCGGACGGATCGGGTCGCGTGGCTGGGCCGTGGCGCTCGGCCTGCTGCTGGGCGGTGCCCTCGGCAACCTGGTGGACCGCCTGGCGCGGGATCCCGGGTTCGCGCGCGGCCATGTCGTGGACTTCATCGACTACGCGGGCTTCTTCGTCGGCAACGTCGCCGACATCGCCGTCGTCTCGGCCGCGGTGCTGATCGGGCTGCTGTCGTTGCGCGGGATCGGCCTGGACGGCAAGCGCCACACGGACGAGGAGCCGGCCGACACGGTGGACGACCCGGCCCGCGACGACCAGGGCGACCCTGCCTGATGGCGCTGCGGACGCTGCCCGTCCCCGACGGGCTCGCGGGCGACCGTGTCGATGCCGCGCTGGCCCGCATGCTGGGCCTCTCCCGGACCCGTGCGGCAGAGCTCGCCGAGGCCGGTGCGGTGCACCTCGACGGGCGCCAGGTGGGCAAGTCGGACCGGGTGCTCCCCGGCGGCTGGTTCGAGGTGGACATGCCGGAGGAGCGGCCCGCCGTCGAGGTGGTGCCTGAGCCCGTGCCCGGGATGGGCATCGTGTACGACGACGACGACCTGGTCGTGATCGACAAGCCGGTCGGTGTGGCGGCGCACCCCTCGCCGGGCTGGACCGGCCCCACCGTGGTGGGTGCGCTGGTCGCCGCGGGCTACCGGGTGTCGACGTCGGGCGCGGCCGAGCGCCAGGGGATCGTGCACCGTCTCGACGTCGGGACGTCGGGTCTGATGGTCGTGGCCAAGTCGGAGCTCGCGTACACCGGGCTCAAGCGCGCCTTCAAGGAGCGCACCGTCGACAAGATCTACCACGCGCTCGCCCAGGGGCACCCGGATCCGACGTCGGGCACCGTCGACGCCCCCATCGGCAGGCACCCGAGCTCGGACTGGAAGTTCGCGGTGACCGCGGACGGCAAGCCCTCGGTGACCCACTACGAGACGCTGGAGATGCTGTCGGCGGCATCGTTGCTGGAGGTGCGCCTGGAGACCGGGCGGACCCACCAGATCCGGGTGCACCTCGCCGCGCTGCGCCATCCGCTCGTGGGCGACCTGACCTACGGCGCCGACCCCGTGCTGGCCACGAAGGTGGGCCTGACGCGGCAGTGGCTGCACGCGCACCGGCTGGGGTTCGAGCACCCCACGACGGGGCGCCGGGTCGAGGTCGAGTCCGGCTACCCGGCCGATCTGGCGGCGGCCCTCGAGGTCGTGCGGGGCGCGTACCGCTGATGTGAGGTTCCGCTCGGCGTTGCTGGGCGGGAGTGTCGGTGACCGCTCTTAGACTCGTGGGCATGCCGACCGCCACCGCTGCCAAGAGCGACGACTTCGTCCATCTCCACGTCCACACCGAGTTCTCGATGCTGGACGGCGCGGCGCGGATCGGCGACCTCATGGAGGAGGTCGGGCGACAGGGCCAGAAGGCCATCGCGACGACCGACCACGGGTACCTGTTCGGGGCGCACGAGTTCTGGGCCCAGGCGCAGAAGGCCGGTATCAAGCCGATCATCGGCGTCGAGGCGTACGTGACGCCGGGCACCAGCCGGTTCGACCAGACGCGGGTGCGCTACGGCGAGGCGGGCCAGGAGTCCGACGACGTGTCGGCGCGTGGTGCGTATACCCACATGACGCTGCTGAGCAAGAACAACACCGGCATGCACAACCTGTTCCGGGCGTCGTCCCTCGCCTCCCTCGAAGGCCAGATGGGCAAGTGGCCCCGCATGGACAGGGACCTGCTGGAGAAGTACTCCGACGGCCTCATCGGGACGACCGGCTGCCCGTCGAGCGAGATCCAGGTGCGGCTCCGGCTGGGCCAGTGGGACGAGGCGGTGCGGCAGGCGGGCGAGCTGCAGGAGATCTTCGGCAAGGAGAACTACTTCGTCGAGCTGATGGACCACGGGCTCGACATCGAGACCCGCGTGACCAAGCAGCTCATCGAGCTGAGCAAGACGATCGGCGCGCCCCTGGTGGCGACCAACGACCTGCACTACGTGCGCGAGGAGGACGCGACCAGCCAGGAGGCGCTGCTCGCGATCAACTCCGGGTCCACGCTGGACGACCCGAACCGGTTCCGGTTCGGCGGCACGGGCTACTACGTGAAGTCGGCCGCCGAGATGCGGCAGATCTTCAAGGAGCTGCCCGAGGCGTGCGACAACACGCTGCTCATCGCCGAGCAGTGCGAGGTGTCGTTCAACGACCAGGCCAACTACATGCCGCGCTTCCCCGTGCCCGAGGGGGAGGACGAGATCTCGTGGTTCATCAAGGAGGTCGAGGCAGGGCTGCTCCGCCGGTACCCGAACGGGTACTCGGACGCGGTGCGCAAGCAGGCCGACTACGAGGTCGAGGTCATCATCCAGATGGGCTTCCCCGGGTACTTCCTCGTGGTCGCCGACTTCATCAACTGGTCCAAGCAGCAGGGCATCCGCGTGGGGCCGGGGCGCGGCTCGGCGGCCGGCTCGATGGTGTCCTACCTCATGGGCATCACCGAGCTGGACCCGCTGGTCCACGGCCTCATCTTCGAGCGCTTCCTCAACCCGGAGCGCGTCTCCATGCCCGACGTCGACGTGGACTTCGACGAGCGCCGGCGCGGTGAGGCCATCCGGTACGTCACGGAGAAGTACGGCGACGACCGGGTGGCGATGATCGTCACCTACGGCACCATCAAGGCCAAGCAGGCGGTCAAGGACTCGGCGCGGCTGCTCGGTTTCCCCTTCGCCATGGGGGAGAAGCTCACCAAGGCGATGCCGCCCGCAGTCATGGGCAAGGACATCCCGCTGTCGGGCATCTTCGACCCGAAGCACGAGCGGTACTCGGAGGCGTCGGAGTTCCGCCAGGTGCACGACACCGACCCGGAGGCGCAGCGGGTCGTCGAGCTCGCGCGCGGTATCGAGGGCCTGAAGCGGCAGTGGGGCGTGCACGCGGCCGGCGTCATCATGTCGAGCGACCCGCTCATCGACATCATCCCGATCATGAAGCGCCCGCAGGACGGCGCGGTGATCACGCAGTTCGACTACCCGACGTCCGAGGGCCTCGGCCTGATCAAGATGGACTTCCTCGGGCTGCGTAACCTCACGATCCTCGACGACGCGCTCGAGAACATCGTGATGAACGGCAAGGACCCGGTCGACATCGAGCACGTGGAGCTCGACGACAAGGCCACCTACGAGCTGCTCGCCAGCGGCAACACGCTCGGGGTGTTCCAGCTCGACGGCGGGGCGATGCGCTCCCTGCTGCGACAGATGCGGCCCGACAACTTCGAGGACGTCTCCGCCGTCATCGCCCTGTACCGGCCCGGGCCGATGGGCATGAACTCGCACATCAACTACGCCCTGCGCAAGAACGGGCAGCAGAAGATCGAGGCGATCCACCCGGATGTCGAGAAGCCGTTCGCGGAGATCCTGGACGAGACGTACGGCCTGATCGTCTACCAGGAGCAGGTCCAGCGCGCCGCCCAGATCATGGCCGGCTACTCGCTCGGCCAGGCCGACCTCCTGCGCCGGGCCATGGGCAAGAAGAAGCCCGAGGTCCTGGCCAAGGAGTACGTCAACTTCGAGAAGGGCGCCAAGGAGAAGGGGTACAACCCGAGTGCGATCAAGGCGGTCTGGGACACGCTCGTCCCGTTCGCCGGTTACGCGTTCAACAAGGCGCACTCCGCTGGCTACGGCCTCGTCGCGTACTGGACCGCCTACCTCAAGGCGAACTACCCCGCCGAGTACATGGCCGGCCTGCTCCAGTCGGTGGGCGACAACAAGGACAAGATGGCGCTCTACCTCAACGAGTGCCGTCGCATGGGCATCACGGTGCTGCCACCGGACGTCAACGACTCGTCGGCGAAGTTCACGGCCGTCGGGGGAGACATCCGCTTCGGCCTCACCGGCGTGCGGAACGTCGGCCGTAACGTCGTGGACGCGATCGTGGCGGCCCGTGAGGAGAAGGGCGTCTACACGTCGTTCCAGGACTTCCTCGACAAGGTCCCCGCGCCGGTCTGCAACAAGCGCACCATCGAGTCGCTCATCAAGGCGGGTGCGTTCGACTCGCTCGGCCACACGCGGCGCTCGCTGCTCGTGGTGCACGAGCAGGCCGTCGACTCCGTGATCAGCGTCAAGCGCAAGGAGGCCGAGGGCCAGTTCGACCTGTTCGCAGACTTCGGCGGTGCGGGCGACGACGAGGCGGGCATGGGCTTCTCCGTCGAGGTGCCGGACCTGCCGGACTGGGAGAAGAAGCAGAAGCTCCAGTTCGAGCGCGAGATGCTCGGCCTGTACGTGAGCGACCACCCGCTGTCCGGCCTGGAGCACGTCCTGCAGCGGGCTGCCGACACCTCGATCGCCTCGCTGATCGCCGACGAGCACCGGCCGGACAACTCCGTGGTGACCGTGGCGGGCCTGCTGACCTCGGTGCAGCGCAAGATGAGCAAGAACGGCAACCCGTGGGCTGCCGTGACCGTCGAGGACCTGGAGGGCGCCGTCGAGGTCATGTTCTTCGGCGAGACCTACCTCGCGTACTCGACGATGCTCGCGGAGGACCAGGTGGTGGTGCTGCGCGGCAAGGTGCGCCGCCGTGACGAGTCGATGCAGCTGCAGGCCATGGAGGTGGCTCTGCCGGACATCACCGTCGGGTCCGACTCGCCGCTGGCCGTGACGGTGCCGCACAGCCGGGCCGTCGAGCCGGTGATCGTGAAGCTGCGGGAGGTGCTCGCCACACACCCCGGGTCGGCGGAGGTACACGTCGTCGTGGCCGAGCCGGGCAAGAAGACCATGGTGCGGGCCTCCGACAGCCTCCGGGTGGAGAAGTCTCCCGCACTGTTCGGCGACCTCAAGGCGCTGCTCGGCCAGGGCTGCCTCTCATGACGAACGCTCCGGGCACCGCCTCCCGGCCCACCCCGGAAGTGCGGGCCGACACGGATCGCTATCGCGAGGGCGACCACGGACGCTTCGCCCTCGTGCCCGCTGCGTACCTCTACTTCCGCAGGGAGGGGCAGGTGCTGCTCCAGCTGCGGCAGGGCACCGGCTACCGCGACGGGTTCTGGGCCTGCGCGGCCGCCGGGCACGTCGAGGAGGGCGAGTCGGTGATCGACACCACAGTGCGTGAGGCGCACGAGGAGCTCGGTGTGGTCGTGGCTCCCGAGGACGTCCGACCGCTGACCGTCCTGCACCGCGGTGAGCCGGGCGGGCCGGCGATCGAGCAGCGCGTGGACTTCATGTTCGAGGTGACCCGCTGGACCGGGACACCGACGATCCAGGAGCCCGAGAAGGCCGCGGACCTGGCGTGGTTCCCGTTCGTCGCGCTGCCGGAGCCGCTGGTGCCGCACGAGGCGGTGGTGCTGCGTGCGATGCACGACGCCGGGCGGCACGGCACGGAGATGCCGCGCATCCTGCCGTACGGGTTCTGACGCGCGACCCGGCGGGCTGAAACCCGGGCCCGGTCGCGTCAGGTATCGCTCGTCTGATCCCGCGCACGCCGGACGGTGCTCGCCTGGTCGGCGCCGCTTCCCTCCTCGGCTGCGGTCCTGTCGTGCGAGCGCACCTGCCGGTGGGCGGTCACCCCACCCAGCAGCAGCGTCGCGCCCACCGACAGCAGGAGTCCTGGAAGATGTCCGGCGGCTCGGGGAGCGACGATCAGGAGGGCACCGCCGACCGTTGTCGCGGCCGCGCCGGCAGCAGCGATCCTGAGCCCCAGCCGCAACCCCGTGGCGCGCTTCTCGGCGCTGCTGCGTGGCGGCGTCCGACGTTCCAACCCCCAGGCGATGAGGGCAATCGGAAGGCAACCGAGGAAGCACACGGCCGACGCGAGCAGGAGGCGGTCGACGGCGGCGAGCACCAGAGCGGCAGCGACCGTCCCCGTCGTGACGCCCCATAGGGCCACCGTGAGCTGACGTGCGGTGAGCCGGCCGTTCATGGTTCCCCCAGAGATGAGCGGAAGGAGGGCGCCTGTCGCGTCTTGCACAGGCGCCCTCCTCCGTGGGCCGTCAGGTCAGCAGGGGCCCGCGTCCTTCCAGGGGCCCCACGGGGCTCCGGGCTCCTGGTTGCGGGTCCACCACTGCGCCTCCCAGAGCCGGCCGTCGTGCGCTACCGTCTCGCCACCCGTGTAGATCCACGAGCTGGTCCACGCCAGGTGGGTGTCCGACTCGCAGACGACCTCGGCACCGACCTCGGCCCACGGGCCCCACGGCGAGGCCCCCGGCCGGTCGCCCCGGCTCCACCACTGGGCGACGAAGACCGCACCGTCGTACGAGACCGAGTCACCGGCCCGGTAGGTGGCCTGTGCCTCCCAGGCAGGCGCTGCGACGCCGGTCACGGCGACATCGACCGATGCGACGGCGGCCGCGGCGTACGGGTCGGACGTGACGTGCTCGGCCGAGTTGGTGTACGTGCCGGTGGTGGCGTCCTCATCCACCGTGACCTCGTACGAGAGCGCGACCGGGTCGATGCTCGGCCCTGCGTAGTCGAGGCAGATGCTGCTGCCGTCGGCCAACGCAGATGCCGGGTCGCTCGCGTTCACCACGGCGGTGCCGAGCGTCCCCGCAAGGTTCTCGATCCCGATGGTGGCCGACGCCGGCAGTGCGCCGACGTCGCCGTACTCGAAGGTGATCTCCGGCCGGTCGTCCGCCACCGAGCTGTAGATCCACGTCTGGAACGTGCCCACGGAGTTGGACAGGTCGGTCGGGTCACCGCCGAACTCGAACGGGTCGTCCCACTGGACCACGGCGACCTCGCCACCGGAGGTGGCCAGCCGCACACCGCGGTCGTCGGCCAGCGAGAGCTCCAGGTCGGACCACAGCGGCGCGATGACGCCGTTCGGCTCCGCCTTGGCGGGCACCTCCTGGGGCTCCCACGGCGTTCCGGCGTAACCGCCGGCGATGGTGACCAGGCCGTCCTCGGACACGGTGAGGTGCGGAGACTGCTCGGCGTAGTGCGGGAACGGTCCGATGTTCGGGAACGCGTTGACGGCGGCGCTGTCGCCGTCGAGCGAGCTGAACCCGACGCCGGCCGCACCCAGGTCCTGGAACCCGGACCAGGCGGCGCACTGCGGGTCGGTGTCCGGCGTGGACGCCTCGTAGGCACCCGCAACACCCACGGCCGTCGGCAGGTCGACCTCCCACGTGATGGTCTGGCCGTCGACCACGCCGCCGCCGGTCACCGACTCGGGGTCGATGCTCAGCCCGTCGGGCACCGTGTCGGTGATCGTGTAGGTCAGGTCCTCCGGGGTCACGTTGGGCGCGACGGTGAGGTCGTACCCGATGGTGTCGCCGATCCCCGCGGTGTCCGTGGACGCGGTCTTGGTCACGTCGTCGGCCACGCGGGACAGGCGGACGGGGATCTCCCCGATGTCGCCGGGGCTGTCCGGCGAGGTGCCCAGCACCGCGGTACCGAAGAACAGGTCACCCTCTGCGGCGTCGGGCAGGTCCCAGTGCACGCGGACGTCGTACGGCTCGCCCGCCGGCACCTGGCCCTCCGGCCCGGCCACGCCCGCGTTGCCCAGGTCCTCGGACGGGACGACGGCGGTGGCGAGCACGTGCTCGTCCGGCTGGTCCTCGCTGCCGCCCCAGTTCTGGATCAGCACCCACCAGGTCCCGGCGTCCGGGTCGGGGACGTCGCAGGCCTCTGCCGAGGCCGACGTGGTGGAGGCGCACACCTGGGTCTCCGCGCTCGGCGTGTCCCCTGTACCCACGAACATGTCGAGGTCCGGCGCCTCTGCCTCGGCGACCTCCGCCACGAGCCGCGCCGCGCCGTCGGGCACCTCCAGCGTGGTGACGTGCACCTGGCTCAGGTCGTCGAAGGGTGAGTCGTTGGTCGGGTCCTGGCTGAGCGAGCCCTCGTGGAGGTCGGCCTCGACCAGGCCACGCACCGAGCCGGTGAAGTCGGTGACCTCGATGGAGCTGATGTCGGTCACGGCCTGCGAGCCGGCGTCGCGACGGGTGGTGATCTCCACCTCGGCGGGCAGGATCGCCACCGCCGGGACGACGGCGACCGGCAGGGTCACCACCGGAACGTCCGGGTTGCTCGGCGTGAGCGTGATGCGCCCGAACAGCGTCTCGCCCTCAGGGGCGCCCACCACGTCGGCGGAGACCGCGATGTCGAGCGAGTCACCCGGCGACACGGCGGCCTCGGCCAGGTCCACCGAAACCGTCAGGCCCTCGTCGGAGTCGACCGACGCGGTCCACGTGACGTCTGCCGGGGCGGACGGCGGGACCTGTGCGGTGCGCTCCCACGAGCACGTGGCCAGGCACTGCGAGTCGGCGAAGGACGGGAGGTTGAGCGTCTTGGGGTCGCCGCCCGCCTCCGGGTCGGCCGCGAGGTAGTTCGCGTGGGTCTCGTCGAACAGCAGACCCGCCTGCGCGGCGAGCCCGATGTCCATGTGGCCGCTGCCCTGCTCGTACGGGGTGGCGGGCGAGCCGTCGAAGTCCACCACGCTGGTGCGCGCCGTGGTCATGAGCGCCGACTGCTGCTGTGCCGGGCTCCAGTCGGGGCGGGCCTGCGTGAGCAGGGCTCCGGCTCCGGCTACGTGCGGGCTCGACATCGACGTGCCCGAGATGATGCCGTACTCGACGTGGTCGTACGCGCCGTCGGCCACGCCGTACGCGGCGAGGATGTCCACGCCGGGCGCGGTGATGGACGGCACTATCGTGTCGACGGCCCGGTTGGGGCCGCGCGAGGAGAAGCTGGACATCGTGTCGCCGAGGGCGTCGTCCTGCGTGAACGTGGTGCCCGCGATGGCGCCGGTGTGGCCGGACCCTTCGGCCAGCCAGGCCTTCAGCGTCTCGCCGTCCTCATACCCGAGGAACACGCCGGGGACCGCGAACGCGTCGCCGAGCACGGAGCTGCCGTTGACCTCGTCGTTCGCCAGGACGAAGCCGGCGGCGCCCTGTGCGGCGACGTTGGCCGACTTCTCGACGCGGCCGTTGCCGCCACGGTCGCAGAGGACGATCTTGTCGGCGAACTCCGCCTCGTGACCCGAGGTGGCGAGGCACTGGGGGTCGTCGACCGAACCCGCGTAGACGATCTCCGTGGCGGGCAGGGACCCGGTCAGGGACTTGCCGGTGAGGTCGCCCAGGTCGCCCGCGCTGCTGGTCAGGTTCGTCAGCGAGTTGAACGCGTGCCGGTTGTGCGTCGAGGCGCCGACCGACGTGATCCACGGCGCGTCGGAGGGGGAGCCGGTCGTGGCGAACCCGGGACCGTCGTTGCCGTTGGAGGTGGCCACGAAGATGCCCGCGGCACGCGCGTTGAGGAACCCGAGCGCGTCGAAGTCGTTCCACAGGTCCGACGGCGAGGACGAGCCGATCGAGTAGTTGATGACGTCGACGCCGTCGGCGATGGCCTGGTCGATCGAGGCGGTCAGGCCCGCGGTGGTGCAGCAGCCGCGGTAGCTGATCACGTTCGCGTGCGGGGCCACACCCGAGATGTCGAAGGGCGGCGGGTTCGTACCCTCCGGGGCGCTGGGCTGCACGTCGTCGACGACGTTGCCGCCGGACGTCGAGGCCGTGTGCGAGCCGTGCCCGTCCTCGTCCAGGGCGCTCCGGTCGGTGTCGGTCAGGAACCCGTAGGCGCCGATCAGCTTGCCGTTGCACGGGAAGTCGGGGTCGTACTGGTCGGTGTTCGCCGGGTCGCACGCGCCCAGGTAGTTGCCCGCGCCGAGCGGGTTGGTGTGCGTGTAGCCGTCGTCGCCGGTCTCGGCGAACGACGGGCTGCTCGGGTGGATCCCGGTGTCGATGGTGCCGATGACGACACCCTCGCCCTGGTAGTCCTCCGGCAGGCCCAGCTCCTCGACGGCGTTCCACAGCGCGTCCGCGTTGCTCCAGACCGGGCCGGAGTCGGTGTGCAGCTCGTGCTCGCGGTCCAGCGCGATGTGCTCGACGGCAGGGTCCTTGGCGATCTCGGCGGCCTCGCCGGGGGTAAGGACGGCCGAGACACCGTTGACGGCGTACTGGTACGTGAACGGCACCTCGACGTCGTGCCCGACGGTGCGCTCCATGCGGGTGACGAAGTCGTCCTGCTCCGCCTCGAGGAACTCGGTGTACTCACGTACGCGGGGCGCCGACGGGTCGAGCGTCCGACCGGACCGGGGCGCCGTCGCGTCCAGGCCGCTGACGCCGCCGTCGTAGGTGGGCACAGCTGCGTCGGCCAGCCGGATCAGATAGGTGCGCTCCGCCTTCCCGCGCCCGAGCGACAGCTTCTGCATGGCGGGGGTGCGCTCGACGCCGGGCTGCGGGGTGGTCTCGGCAGGTACGAGGTTCTCGGCGAGGGCGTCCCGCGGATCGGTCTTGTCCGCTGCGGGTGGGGCGGCAGGTACTGCGACGGCCGCCGGCGCGGCCACGGCCGCTAATGCCGTGACGGCCGCTATGACGAGCATGGACGTTCTGGACCGGTGAGACATCGACGGCTCCCTCAGTACGGCAGCGATGGAACGAGCTCGAACAGGTGCTCGCTATTCCTTCGCAGGTCAGGAGTCCGTGTCAATGATTCCGCACAGGATTCACCCGCTCCGGGCTCCGCCGCGGCGCCCTGATCCGGCCCTCGCCGTCTTGCCCGGCCGCCAACCCCCTTCGAGGCCTAAGTTTCTTCGCTTTGGGACCCGCCAAAGCGAAGAAACTTAGGCCTCGAAGGAGATCGGAGCAGCCGGGACAGCAGGAGTCAGTGGAAGCGGCCCCGGACGGCCTCGCCGTGTGCCGGGAGGTCCTCGTCGTTGGCCACGGCGACGATGCGGTCCGCCAGCTCCTCCAGGGCGTCCCGGGTGTACTCGACCTGCTGCACCGACTTCAGGAAGCTGTGCACGCCCAGCCCGCTCGCGAAGTGCGCGGTGCCTCCGGTCGGCAGCACGTGGTTGGACCCGGCCATGTAGTCGCCCAGCGAGACCGGTGACCACGGTCCGACGAAGATCGCGCCCGCGCTGTGCACCCGGGAGGCGACCCTGGCGGCGTCGGCCGTCTGGACCTCGAGGTGCTCCGCGCCGTAGGCGTTGACGACCGCCACGCCGGCAGCGACGTCGTCCACCAGGACGATCGCGGACTGCGGGCCGTCCAGGGCGCGTGCCACCCGCGTGGAGTGCTTGGTGGCGGACGCGAGGTCCTGCACCCGGGCCTCGACCGCGGACGCCAGCTCGACCGAGTCGGTGACCAGCACGGACGCTGCCATCGGGTCGTGCTCGGCCTGGCTGATCAGGTCGAGGGCCACGTGCCCGGCGTCGGCGGTGGCGTCGGCGAGGACGGCGATCTCGGTCGGCCCGGCCTCCGCGTCGATCCCGACGATGCCCCGCACCAGCCGCTTCGCCGCGGCGACGTACACGTTGCCGGGGCCGGTGATGACGTCGACGGGCTCGCACAGCGTCTCGCCGTCCTGCGGCTCGGTGCCCGCCGCCCCGTAGGCGAACATCGCCACCGCCTGCGCACCGCCCACCGCGTAGACCTCGTCCACGCCGAGCAGCGCGCACGCCGCCAGGATGGTCGGGTGCGGCAGCCCGCCGTTGTCCTTCTGCGGCGGGGATGCCACGGCGAGGCCGGGCACACCAGCCTCCTGCGCGGCGACGACGTTCATCACCACCGACGACGGGTACACCGCCAGCCCGCCGGGCGCGTACAGGCCCACGCGCTGGACGGGGATCCAGCGCTGCCGCACGACGGCGCCGGGCGCCAGGTCGGTCACGTGGTCGGCGGGGAGCTGCTCCGCGTGGACCCGCCGGACCCTGCGGATGGACTCCTCGAGGCCCCGGCGCACCAGGGGCGTGAGGCTGTCGAGGGCGTCGGTCAGCGTGGCGGCGGGGACGCGCAGGTGCTCGGGCGCTATCCCGTCGAACCGCAGCGCGATCTCGCGCAGCGCGGCCGCTCCGCCCTCACGGACCTGGCGGAGCAGCGGCTCGACCACATGGACGGCCTCGTCCACTCCGACCTCGGCACGGGGTAGGACGTCGAGGAGAGCGCGGCGCCCGAGGGCCTGGCCGCGCAGGTCGATGCGTTGGATCACCATGCCAGTCTATGTGCCATCCAATGGCGGCAGGCGGGGGACAATGGTGTGGTGTCCAACTCTGCCTTCGAATCCGGCTCCGTCCCCGAGGTCCCGATCCGTGACGACGTCATCCGCCTGGGCCAGTTCCTCAAGCTCGCGGACCTGGCCGAGGACGGCGCGCAGGCGCGCGACCTCATCGCCGACGGGGAGGTGCGCGTCAACGGCGACGTCGAGACCCGCCGCGGCCGCCAGCTGGTCCGTGGCGACGTGGTGAGCGTCGCGGTCCCGGCGGGCGAGGAGTCGGCCCAGGTCGGCTGACCGTCAGGACGCCATGTAGGTCGAGGCCATCACCTTGTCGACGGCCACGCGCAGCACGACGCGCTCCGGGTTCGGCGCCAGCTGGCGGTAGCGGCGCGCGTACCGCTCGACGGCGTCGGCGATCTCCGCCTCGTCCGTACTGACGGCGATGATGCCCTCCAGCGTGATCCAGCGGCCGCCCGACACCTGGCAGAGAGCGGCACGCGGAGCGCCGCCGTCGGGTGCGGGCACCGCGTTGCGCGCCTTGTACGAGGTGCGGTTCGTGGTGATCCGCGCGACTCCGGCGTCGGCGTCCCAGGTGAAGGCGACCGGGACCACGTGCGGCGTCCCGTCGGGACGCAGGGTGCTGAGGGTCGCGAGGTGGCGCTCGGTGACGAAGACGAGCTGCTCGGGGTTGAGTCGGATCACTCCGCGAGTCTAGGTGTGGGTTCCCCGTATTCCCCGCCGCACGGCATTTGGCTAGCGTTCCTGACAAATGCCCGTGTCCCCGAAGGAGTGGTCATGAGACGGCGTACCTCGTTCCTGGCGGCCGGAGTCGCCGCCCTGCTCGTCACCGGACTGGCGATCCCCGCCGTCGTCGCGTACTCCGGCCCCGTCGCCCAGGCGGCCGCCGACTGCGCCGCTCCGACGTGGGCCGAGGGCAGCACCTATGCTGCCGGCGACCACGTGACCCACCTGGGCCGCGGCTACACCGCACTCGTCGGGCACACGGCGCACGTGGGCGCGGGCTGGACGCCGGGCGCCACGCCGAGCCTGTGGACCGACGACGGCGCGTGCGCCACCGAGCCGGACCCGGACCCCACGGACCCGACGCCGGACCCCGAGCCGGATCCCACGGACCCGACGCCCGACCCTGAGCCCACGCCGACCGACTGCAGCCAGCGGCCGCGCCCGTCGGGCAAGGTGCTGCAGGGCTACTGGGAGAACTGGGACGGCGCGAGCAACGGCGTGCACCCCGGGATGGGCTGGATCCCGATCACGGACGCACGGATCACGCAGCACGGCTACAACGTGGCGACGCTGGCGTTCCCCGTGATCCTGCCGGACGGCACGGTCCTGTGGGAGGACGGCATGGACTCCGGCGTGCAGGTGCCGTCACCGGAGGAGATGTGCGCCGCGAAGGAGAGCGGCCTGACGATCCTGATGTCGATCGGCGGGGCCACCGCGGGGATCGACCTGTCCTCGCAGGCGGTGGCGGACCGGTTCGTCGAGACCATCGTGCCGATCCTGCGGGAGCACAACTTCGACGGGATCGACATCGACATCGAGACGGGCCTGACCGGCAGCGGCTCGATCACGCAGCTGTCGACGTCGCAGGCCAACCTGATGCGGATCATCGACGGGGTGCTCGCGGGGATGCCCGACGGGTTCGGGCTGACGATGGCACCCGAGACCGCCTATGTGACCGGCGGCAGCGTCGTCTACGGCTCAATCTGGGGCTCGTACCTGCCCATCATCAAGAAGTACGCGGACAACGGCCGGCTCTGGTGGCTCAACATGCAGTACTACAACGGCAGCATGTACGACTGCTCCGGCAACTCCTACGCAGCGGGCACCGTCGAGGGGTTCCGGGCGCAGACCGACTGCCTCGACGACGGGCTCGTCATCCAGGGCACCACGATCCGGGTGCCGTACGAGAAGCAGGTGCCGGGCCTGCCGGCCCAGGTGGGTGCGGGCGGGGGATACATGGCGCCGTCGCTCGTGTCGCAGGCGTACGGGACGTACGACGGGGCGCTCAAGGGCCTCATGACCTGGTCCATCAACTGGGACGGGTCGCGAGGCTGGACCTTCGGCGACAACGTGCAGGCGCTGCAGGGCCGGTAGCCGCTGCCCGACGGCGGACGCGCGGGCGTTCCGCCGTCGGAAAGCGTGACGCAGCCAACGCTTGAGAACATCTGACTGATCTGTTTTTATGGCCTCCGAAGGAGGCTCACCATGCCACGAGGGTTCACCGCCCACGAGCGGGACCGGATCAGCAGGGCACTGCTCGCCGCGGGCCGGGACCTGTTCACCAGGCAGGGTCTGCGCAAGACGGCGCTGGAGGAGCTCGTCGCTCCGGCCGGCATCGTGAAGAGCACGTTCTACCAGTTCTTCGACTCGAAGGAAGCGCTGTACCTCCAGCTCATGGTGGAGGAGGCGGGCGAGGTCAGGACCCAGGTCATCGACCGTGCCCTGCTGTCCACCGACGACGCGCGCGAGGGGCTGCTCCGGTTCCTGCACGCCACCCTGGACGTGCTGGAGAACAACCCGCTGTGGCGGCGCCTGGTGACCCACCCCGACGAGATGGCGGCGGTAGCGGCGCGCCTCGGCCCGGAGCACATGGCGGCGATGGGGGACACCAACCCCGCCACGGCGCTGCTGGACTACGTCCGGGAGCGGCAGGTGCGCGGAGACCTGATCGGCGACGACCCCGGCGCCGCGGTCGGGGCCCTGCAGACGGTCCTGCTGATCCCGCTGAACACCCGGTACCTCGCCGACCCCGGTGCCTACCGCACGACGTTCGACCTGGTCGCCGACCTCGTCGCGACCGGGCTGACCACTCGACGAGGAGACCCGGCATGACCGCGCGCACCCGCACCGAGGCCGCCCGATGAGGGCGCTGCTCATGACGCTGGGGACGCGCGGCGACGTGCAGCCGTTCCTCGCGCTGGCACAGGGTCTGCAGGCGGCCGGGCACGAGGCGGTCGTCGTCGCGCCCCACCGGTTCGCGGACTTCGCCGCCGCGCACGGCGTCACCTTCGCGGGGGTCGACGACGGGCCCATGGCGCTCCTGGACGGCGAGAACGCCGGCGCGCTGCTCGAGGGCGGCATCGGTACCCGGCTGAAGCTGATGCGCACCCTGCCGGCGATGTTCAAGCGCGTCCTGGAGGACTGCTGGTCCGTCGCGCGCGACTCCGGAGCCGACGTGGTGGTCCACAACGGCCAGATCGTCGCCGGCCAGCACGTCGCCGAGGCGCTGGGCGTGCCCGCCGTGCTCGCGCTGCCCATCCCGATGTACGTGCCGACCCGCGAGTTTCCCTGGCCGGGCATGGAGCTGCCGGCCCGGCTGCCCGCCACCCTGAACCGCGCGACGTTCGCCGGCATGAGGAGCACGGCGCTGATGTTCAGCGGCGGCATCGACCGCTGGCGCCGCGACGCGCTTGGCCTGCCGCGCCGGCGTGGGCGGCACGACCCGGTGCGGCGGCCCGACGGCGGGCACGCCCCCGTGCTGCACGCGTACAGCCCCTCGGTGCTGCCGCGGCCCGCCGACTGGCCCTCGGAGGCCCGGACCACCGGGTACTGGGAGCTGGCCGGCGAGCCGGGCCCCCTGCCGGAGGACCTGCGCCGCTTCATCGCGGACGGCACACCGCCCGTCTTCATCGGCTTCGGCTCGATGGCCGGCGCCGACCCCGCACGGACCACCCGCACGGTGCTGGACGCGGTCCGGCGGTCCGGGTGCCGCCTCGTCGTCGGCGCAGGCTGGGGCGGCCTGGACGTCAGCGACCTTCCCAGCGACGTGCTCGCGGTGACCGACGTCGACTACCGCTCCCTGTTCCCGCACCTGGCCGCCGTGGTGCACCACGGCGGTGCCGGCACCACCGGCGTCGCCTTCGCCGCCGGCCGGCCACAGCTCGTCTGCCCGTTCGTGGCCGACCAGCCGTTCTGGGGCCGCCTCGTGCAGCGGCTCGGCGTGGGCCCGGCGCCGCAGCCGCAGAAGAAGCTCGAACCGGCGGCGCTCGCGGCCGCCCTGAGGGAGCTGGTCGGCAGCCCGGCCATGTCCCGCGCCGCGCGGCGCATCGGCGAGCAGGTGCGGGCCGAGGACGGCGTCGGCGCGGCGGTACGGGCGCTGGAGGTGATCGCCCGGCAGCGTGCGTGACCGGCCGCGGTCGGCGTCAGTCGTCCGCGCCGGGCGTGCGCACCACGGCGTACTGATAGCGGTGGTTGCTGCCCGGCCGGCTCGGCCGCGTCCACCAGGACTCGACCGTGCCGTGCTCGCCGAGACGCTCGTGGACCATCTGGTCGGTGCGGCGGTGGAAGTAGCGGGGCGGCCCGTACTCCTCGCCGGGTTCGGCCTGCGGGCCCACGGTCAGCTCCAGGGCGCCCCACATCCCGACTGCGAACAGACCGCCGGGCACGAGCACACGCGTGATCTCGGTCAGCGCTGCGTCCAGCTCGGCGTCGTCGAGATGCATCAGCGTGCTCATGGACCAGGCGGCGTCGAAGGTGTGGTCGCCGAACGGGAGGTCGGTCGCGGACGCGACCCGTGCGTCCAGGCCTGCCGCGCGGGCGACCTCGACCATGCCGGGGGAGAGGTCCGTCCCCGTGTACTCGAGCCCTGCCGCCGCGATCGCCGCGCCGTCGCGTCCCGGGCCGCAGCCGACCTCCAGCACGGCGCGTCGTCGCTCGGCGGCGAGCACGGCGAGGAACTCCTCCTGCGCGGCCGTGCGCCAAGGCGGGATGGGCCGGTGGGCGCGGTCGGCGGCCTCGGCGTCGTAGTAGGCCAAGAAGTCCGCGCGGCGCGCTTCCCGGTCCGCCTGCGGGTCGGGCACGTTCGTGGTGGAGGTCACGGGCGGTGATTCTATGGACCTCCGGCCAGGATCTGTGGATAACCCGCTCGCGGTGTCGGTGGCTGCTCTTAGGATCGATGACGTGACCAAGGACCCCTTCGCAGATCTGCCCTTCAACGTGGAGGAGCCGCCGGACGACGCAGCGTTCCTGACCGAGGTCGGTGACCCGGCGCCCCCGCCCTCCGCCCGGAACACCCCCGAGGCGCAGGCCGCCAAGCTCCAGATGCTGCGCGGCCTGCTGGACGAGGGGGCAGCGGCCGCCGCGGCGACGGAGGCTGCCGCACCGCCGGTCGCGGACCCGGCACCGGACGCGCCGGCCGCGCAGGCCGAGCCGGTGGTCGAGCCCGAGCCGGCCGTGCGGCCGGTCACCACCGCCACGCCGGGCGCCTCGCTCCGTGAGGAGGCCGAGACCGCGCTGCGCGAGCTGGTCGGCCGCGACGACGCCCGGCTGCGCGACGACCAGTGGACGGCGATCGAGGCGCTGGCCGCGTTCCGCCGCCGGGCGCTCGTGGTGCAGCGCACCGGGTGGGGCAAGTCGGCCGTGTACTTCGTCGCGACCAAGCTCCTGCGCGCCCGTGGCGCCGGGCCGACCGTGATCGTGTCGCCGCTGCTGGCTCTCATGCGTGACCAGATCTCGGCGGCGTCGCGTGCGGGCATCCGCGCGGTGACCATCAACTCGGCCAACATGACCGAGTGGGACGAGGTGCACGCGTCGATAGCGCGCGGCGAGGTCGACGTGCTGCTGTGCTCGCCGGAGCGCCTGAACAACCCCGCCTTCCGGGACGAGGTGCTCCCGCGCCTGGCCGCCGACGCCGGGCTCGTGGTCATCGACGAGGCGCACTGCATCTCCGACTGGGGCCACGACTTCCGGCCCGACTACCGGCGCATCCGCACGCTCCTGGCCGACCTGCCCACCGGCATCCCCGTGCTCGCCACGACCGCGACCGCGAACGAGCGGGTCACGCAGGACGTGGCCGAGCAGCTCGCCGTGCACGCGGACGGCGCGAGCCACGAGGACGTGCTCGTGCTCCGCGGCGGGCTCGACCGCGAGTCGCTGCACCTGGCCGTGCTGGAGCTCGGCGACCAGCCCACGCGCGTGGCGTGGCTGGCCGAGGCCCTGCAGGACATCGAGGGCTCCGGCATCGTGTACTGCCTCACCGTGTCGGCGGCCGAGCAGGTCGCCGAGCAGCTGCGCGGCTATGGCCTCGGGGTCGCCGCGTACACCGGCCGCACCGAGCCGGCGCAGCGCGAGCAGCTGGAGGCCGACCTCAAGAACAACGAGGTCAAGGCGCTGGTCGCGACGTCGGCGCTGGGCATGGGCTTCGACAAGCCGGACCTGGCGTTCGTCGTGCACCTGGGCGCACCGTCCTCGCCGATCGCGTACTACCAGCAGGTGGGCCGGGCCGGCCGTGGCGTCGACCAGGCGCTGGTGGTGCTGCTCCCGGGTGTCGAGGACAAGGCGATCTGGGACTGGTTCGGCGAGCAGGCGTTCCCCGCCGAGGGGCAGGTGCGGGCCACGCTCGACGCCCTGCGCGGCGGCGGCACCATGTCGACGGCGGTGCTGGAGACGCAGGTGGACCTGCGGCGGTCCCGCCTGGAGACCATGCTCAAGGTGCTCGACGTCGACGGGGCGGTCCGTCGGGTGCGCGGCGGCTGGGAGTCCACCGGGCAGGCGTGGTCGTACGACGCCGAAAGGTACGCAAGGGTCGCCGCCAACCGGGCCGCGGAGCAGCAGGCGATGGTGGACTACGTGAGCACCCAGGGCTGCCGCATGGCGTACTTGCGTGCCCAGCTCGACGACCCGGAGCTGACGCCGGGCTGGCAGTGCGGGCGCTGCGACCGGTGCGGCGCGATGGACCTGCCCGAGGCGCCCGACGCCGAGGCGGTCGCCGCGGCGCGTGCCGAGATGGACCGCCCGGGTGTCGAGGTCGAGACCCGCAAGATGTGGCCGACCGGTCTGGCGTCCATCGGCCTGGACCTGAAGGGAAAGATCCCGCCGGCCGAGCTGGCCGAGCCGGGACGGGCCGTCGCCCGGCTCGACGGTCTCGGCTGGTCCGGCCCGCTGCGCGAGCTGCTCGCCCCGACGGCGAGCGACGGTGAGCTTCCGGTACCGCTGCGCCGGGCCGCCGCGCGGGTGCTCGACGAGTGGAGTGCGCTGCGCCCGCTCGCCGTGCCCGCCGGGGCGGACGACGGGGAGACCGGTGCCGCGGAGCCCGGCCCGCTCGTGATCGAGGCCGTCGTGGCGGTGCGGTCCATCAAGCGGCCGCAGCTGTCGTACCACCTGGCCACCGGGCTGGCGAAGTACCTCGGCGTACCGATGATCGGCGCGATCGGCCCGGTCGCGGGGCAGGAGGAGCCGGGCCGGCACGACGTGAACTCCGCCATGCGGCTCGCCGGGGTGACCCGTCGGCTGCAGCTGCAGCTCGGCGAGGGCGCGCTCCGTGGGCTGCCGGGGCGCACCGTCCTGCTGGTGGACGACTACACGGACTCCGGCTGGACGCTCACGGTCGCCGCTCGGCTGCTCCGCCAGGCCGGTGCGGCCGCCGTGTACCCGTTCGTGCTCGGTGTGCGGTGATCGCGCGGTGACCAGGCCCACTCGCCCGGTGGGCGGACTCACACCAGGTCGGCGCCGCGCGGTTCGTAGACTGGTCCGGTGATGACCAACGCCGTCGACCAGCACAGCGCGGAGGACAACGCACCCGCTCCCTCGGTGCGGCTGCCGCTGCGCCCCGAGCTGGCGGACGAGAAGCCCTATGGCGCGCCCCAGCTCGACGTCCCGGTGCTGCTGAACGTCAACGAGAACCCGTACCCGCCCGGCGAGGAGGTGGTCGCGACCATCGCCGAGGAGGTGGCGCGCGCCGCCCGCGGGATGAACCGCTACCCGGACCGCGATGCGACGGACCTGCGCCGGGACCTGGCCGACTATCTTGAGGTGGAGACCGGCGTCCGCCTGGAGCACCTCGACGTGTGGGCGGCGAACGGGTCCAACGAGGTGATGCTGCACGTGCTCCAGGCCTTCGGTGGCCCGGGCCGTACGGCGCTGTCGTTCGCCCCCACGTACTCGATGTACCCGGAGTACGCGCGCGACACGCACACCGCCTGGGCGGTCGGTCGCCGCGAGGACGACTTCACGCTCGACCCGGCCTACGCCGCCGAGACGATCCGCGAGGTGCGGCCGTCGGTGATCCTGCTGGCCAGCCCCAACAACCCGACGGGGACGGCGTTGCCCGCCGCCACGGTCGAGGCGATCTGCGAGGCAGCGCTCGGCGTCGACATCGACGGGGCGCACCCCGTCGTCGTGGTCGACGAGGCGTACGCGGAGTTCCGCCGGCCCGGTACGCCGTCGGCGGTCGCGCTCCTGGCCCGGTACCCCAACCTCGCCGTGTCCCGCACCATGTCCAAGGCGTTCGCCGCGGCCGGCGCCCGGGTCGGTTACCTGGTCGCGTCCCCCGGCTTCGTGGACGCGCTGCGGATCGTGCGCCTCCCGTACCACCTGAGCGCGATCACGCAGGCAGCGGCGGGTGCCGCGCTGCGGCACCGGGAGTCGCTCATGGCGCAGGTCGCCACGCTGCGCGCCGAGCGCGACGACTGCGTCGCCTGGCTGCGCGCGCAGCGGCTGCCGAGCGGTCTCCCGTTCGAGGTGGCCGAGACGGACGCCAACTTCGTGCTGTTCGGCACGTTCAGCGATCGGCACGCGGTGTGGCAGGGTCTGCTGGATCGCGGCGTGCTGATCCGCGAGACCGGCCCCGACGGCTGGCTGCGGGTGTCGATCGGCACGTCCGCGGAGATGGCCGCGTTCCGCGCGGCACTCACCGAGGTCTTGCGGCAGCAGGGAGAGGAACAGTCATGAGCAGGTCTGCACGCATCGAGCGCGCCACCTCCGAGTCGAAGGTGCTGGTCGAGCTCGACCTGGACGGCACCGGCCGGACCGAGATCAGCACGAGCGTGCCGTTCTACGACCACATGCTCACCGCGCTCGGCAAGCACTCGCTGATCGACCTCACCGTGCAGGCGACCGGCGACACCCACATCGACGCCCACCACACGGTGGAGGACGTCGCCATCAGCATCGGTGAGGCGCTGCGTCAGGCGCTCGGCGACAAGGCCGGGATCTCCCGGTTCGGCGACGCGCTCGTGCCGCTCGACGAGGCGCTCGCCCAGGCGGTCGTGGACGTGTCGGGCCGGCCCTACCTGGTGCACGAGGGCGAGCCCGCCGGTCAGGAGTACCACCTCATCGGCGGCCACTTCACCGGTTCGCTGACGCGGCACGTGCTGGAGTCGATAGCCCACCACGCCGGCATCTGCCTGCACGTGCGGGTGCTCGCGGGCAGGGACCCGCACCACATCGTCGAAGCTCAGTTCAAGGCGCTGGCGCGTGCGCTGCGCGCCGCCGTCGCCGTCGACCCGCGGGTCGACGGCATCCCGTCCACGAAGGGTGCGCTCTAGCCGCCATGTCCGACAGCACCAGGCCCGAGAACGACGGGTCCAGCAGCAACACGCCGACCGGCGACGACTTGCCCGACTTCGATCTCGACAACCTCGAGATCCCGGACGACCTGTCGTCCCTGACCGGTAGCGGCGAGCCGGAGTTCGCCGCGCTCATCACGCAGATCGCGGGCGCTGAGCCGCTCGCCGCCGCCAGCTCCCTGGCGCAGCTCGACCTCTCCGCTGTACCCACCTCGGTCGGCGCCGTCGGCGTGCTCCGGGACCTCACGGGCGACGCGCCCGAGCAGGCCGCGGCGGCTGTCTCCCAGCTGGTGCGGGGCGTCCCGCTCGTCCTGATCACCCGCACGGGCGAGCAGCTGACGGCGGTCCGGTTCGCCGACGGCGCCCGCGGCGACGAGCTCGCCCCGGGCCTCGTGCTGGGCGGTGCTCCGGAGGAGGTGGTCGACCTGCTGACGGGCGCCACGACCGTGGCCGACCTCGACGGCGTGGTCCGCTCGACCTCGATCAGCAAGTTCAAGGCGGTCCGGATGCTGACGTCCGCCGCACGCAAGGCACGCAAGGGCATGGGCAAGGGCGAGCCAGGTCCGGACAGCACGGACGGGGCCTGAGGTGAGCGCGAGGGTCGTCGTCCTCGACTACGGCTTCGGCAACGTCCGGTCCGCCGTCCGCTCGTTGGAACGGGTGGGGGCCGACGTCACGCTGACCGCCGACCGGGCCGTCGCGCAGGAGGCCGACGGCCTCGTGGTGCCGGGTGTCGGCGCCTTCGCCGCGTGCATGGCGGGGCTCAAGGCTGCCCGAGGGCACGAGGTGGTGGGCCGCAGACTGGCCGGCAACCGTCCGGTCCTCGGTATCTGCGTGGGCATGCAGGTCATGTTCGACGCCGGTGTGGAGCACGGTGAGCGTGCCGACGGCATCGGCGAGTGGCCCGGCGTCGTCGAGCGGCTGCGGGCCGAGGTGGTGCCACACATGGGCTGGTCGCCGGTCGAGGCGGCCGATGGCTCGGTCCTGTTCGAGGGGATCGCCGACGAGCGGTTCTACTTCGTGCACTCGTACGCCGCCCAGACATTCGCCAAGGGGCACGACGAGAACGCGGTGGGAGTCTTCTCGCCGCCGAAGGTCACCTGGGCCGACCACGGTGGCCGCTTCGTCGCGGCCGTGGAGGACGGACCACTGGCGGCCACACAGTTCCACCCGGAGAAGTCGGGCGACGCGGGTGCCCGTCTCCTGGAGAACTGGGTCCGCTCGCTCGCCTAGCAACTTCCACGCACCACCCGTTGAGTGCTGGGTATTTGTCGTCCGGCAGTGGTCGACGCGACAAATACCCAGCACTCAGCTCAGACTCAGACTGACTTTGGAGAGACATGTCCGACCGCCTCGTGCTCCTGCCCGCCGTCGACGTCGCCGACGGCCAGGCCGTCCGCCTCGTCCAAGGGGAGGCCGGGTCCGAGACCTCGTACGGCGACCCGCTGACCGCCGCCCTGGACTGGCAGTCCGGCGGCGCCGAGTGGGTCCACCTCGTGGACCTGGACGCCGCCTTCGGGCGCGGGTCCAACGCCGAGCTGCTCGCCCGGGTCGTGGGCGAGCTGGACGTGCAGGTGGAGCTGTCCGGTGGCATCCGCGACGACGAGTCGCTGGAGCGCGCGCTCGCGACCGGCGCGCGGCGCGTCAACCTGGGTACCGCCGCGCTCGAGGACCCGGCCTGGACGGCCAAGGTCATCGCCGAGCACGGTGACCGGGTCGCCGTCGGCCTCGACGTGCGCGGCACCACCCTCGCCGCACGCGGCTGGACCAAGGAGGGCGGCGACCTCTGGGAGGTCCTCGGCCGCCTGGACGAGGCGGGCTGCGCCCGCTACGTGGTCACCGACGTCACCAAGGACGGCACGCTGCGCGGCCCCAACCTCGACCTGCTGTCCGACGTCGCCGCGCGTACCCCCGCGCACGTCGTCGCCTCGGGCGGGATCTCGTCGCTCGACGACCTGACCGCGCTGCGCGCGCTGGGCACCATCGAGGGCGCCGTGGTCGGCAAGGCGCTGTACGCGGGCGCGTTCACGCTGCCCGAGGCGCTCGACGTCGCGGGCCGCCCGGCCTCCGCGGCGGGCGACGAGGTCACAGAGCCTGAGGGCGACGGGGTCACAGAGCCTGAGGGCGACGGGGTCACCAAGTGAAGTCGATCCAGCCGTCCAGCCAGTTCGCGGACGACGACGGCTCGGCCGACGACGAGCTGACCCGGCTGCTGGCCGGGCACACGACCGGGGCGACCCCGTTGCGCGACGTCGTGGCGCGGCTGGCCGAGACCCGGGTGCTGGTGCCGGTCCTGGCCGAGCTCGGCGTCGCCGACCAGAACCCGGACGGGCTGACCGTCGACAAGGAGGCGTCCTCCGGCGTCGTGGCGCTGGAGGCCCCGGACGGGCGCCGGGCGCTACCCGTCTTCACCTCGGTGGCGGCCATGCAGGCCTGGCGGCCCGACGCGCGACCGGTGCCGGTCGAGGCGACCCGCGCCGCCCTGTCGGCGGTGAACGAGAACTGGGCGCTGATTGTCGTGGACCCCGCCGGGCCGGCGACGGCCCTCGTCCCCCGGCCGGCGGTCTGGGCGCTCGCGCAGGGTGAGGAGTGGCGCCCGGCGCTGGTGGCGCACGAGGACGGTCTGGCCGTCGACCCCGAGATCGCGGCAGAGGTCACGGTCGCCGCGGCGCCCGTGCAGCACGTGGTGCGGGCGCACGCCGAGCCCGGCCGCACGGCGGAGGTCGCGGTGGTGCTCGCCCTCGACCCCGGGCTGGACCGCGCCGGGCTCGACACCGTGCTGGGCCAGGTCAACGCCCGGCTCGCGGCGTCGCAGGTGATCTCGGCCAGGGTCGACTCGCTCGAGCTGCGCATCGGTGCGGCGCGCTGACCAGGCCGCGCCCCGAGAGATGACCATGTAGCTGCTGCCAGAACGGAGCCCGTCCTGGCAGCAGCTACATGGTCACCTGGGGGCCGTCACCTGGCGGCCGTCACCTGGGCCGAGCGGTCAGCAGCCCTTCGCCGGCGTGAACGCCGTGTCGTCGGCCAGCATGTCCTGGAGCGTCGACAGCGGCACGAGCAGGCTGTTGTCGTCGGCCGTCTTCGCGTAGACGACGCCGATCACCCGTCCCTTGTCGTCGAGCGCGGCCGACCCGGACGAGCCGGGCTCGACCGGGGCGTCCGTGAGCAGCACCTCGCCGAGGTTCGCGTTCAGCGGGTCCCGCGTCGTGCTGATGACCTCGCCCTCCGTCACCGTGAGCTCACCGCCCGCGGGGTAGCCCACCACGGTGACGGGGTCGCCCGGCTTCGGGTCGGTCTTCGCCAGCTCCGGGTACGACGGCAAGGGGTCGGTGGTCCGGACGACGGCGAGGTCCGCGAGCCCCGCCGTCGCCGTGGCACCGACGGTGATGTCATGTCCGTCGTACGTGCTGACCTCCAGCTCCTTGGAGTCCGCGACGACGTGCTTGTTGGTGATCAGCGTGTGATCGTCGATCGCGAACCCCGACCCCGTCGACAGCTCCTCGCAGCCGACGTTGCGGATCCGGACCGCCATCCGCTCCACGGCGTCGAACCCGTCAGGGCTCAGGGCGTCCCCGCCGGCCGCGGGAGACAAGTTCGCGGGCGCGGACGGCACGATATCGCTCGGCACCGGCTCCGGCAGGGGCGGCAGCACACCGCAGCCGCCCAGCGACCCGGTCAGGAAGAGCGCTCCGACGAGGAGGGCGCGGCCCGCGAGCGAGCGGGCTCCCGACGTCACGGTCGCAGCTCCTGCTGCAGCGACTCGTTGGCCCGCTCCGCGTCCGCGCACAGCTCGTTGACCTGCTCCTCGTAGCGGCGCAGGTCCGAGGCCTCGTACTGGTCGGCGTCCTTGAGGTAGCCGACGAGTTGCTCCTGGCCCGAGACGCACTGCCCGAGCGCCGAGGCCACGGTGGCCGCGGCCCCGCTGACCTGCGTCTGGTAGTCGAGGTACTGCTGCGAGGCGACGTTCTCGTCACCGAGCTGGGCCTTCTCGTTCGCCAGGTCCGTGATGCGCGCCGTCGCGGTGGACAGCTGGTCGCGGGCGGCCTCCAGCTCCGAGCTGGCGCCGTCGAGCTGCATCCGCAGCGACGCCACCTCCTCGGCGTACCCGTGCGCCTTCTCCTCCCACTCGGCGGAGCTGCGCTGCCAACGGACGGTGGTCACCCACAGGTAGGCCCCGACGGCGATCGTGGCGACCAGCAGGACGGCGAGCACGCGAGCACCACGGCCGCGGCCACGACCGGGCGCGGACGCCGGTGCGGGGTCGGGCGCCGTCACGGCGGGAGCTTCGGTCATCAGACGACGGAACCCGTGTACTTCTCGCCCGGCCCCTCGCCCGGAGCGTCGGCGATCACCGACGCCTCCCGGAAGGCGAGCTGGAGGCTGCGCAGGCCGTCGCGCAGCGAACGGGCGTGCTGGTTGCCGATGTCCGGCGCGCTCGCGACCACCAGCGCGGCCAGCGCGGTGATCAGCTTGCGGGCCTCGTCGAGGTCCTTGAGCTCCTCGGCGTCGTCGCCCTCGGCCAGCCCGCACTTCACGGCGGCTGCACTCATGAGGTGCACGGCCGCGGTCGTGATGACCTCGACGGCGGCGACCTCGGCGATGTCGCGTGTGGCCTGGTCAGTGCCTACCGGAGCGCCGATGCCGGCGGGGATCTCATCGCTGGAGCTCATGGAGACCATCTTTCCATCCCGACAGGGGTGCGGGTGAACATCGCATCTGGGCTAGCCTGCGTGCGTTCAACGGTGACACAGGGGAGGCCCTTTCGATGCATGACGACATCACACTGACCACCGGACGCGCGCGACGCGTGCTGACGGAGCGCATCTGGCCGGCGGTCCACGGGACGTCCGTACCGCTCGACGTCGAGTGGCACGTGCTGCCGGGGGAGCCGGTCTCCCCGCAGGAGGGCCTGGCCCTCGCGATGGAACCCCACGAGGTGGGCACCCCGTGGGGCAGGGCCTGGGGTACGACGTGGTTCCGGCTCACGGGCACCGTCCCCGCGGACTGGGCCGGCCGGGCCGTCGAGGTGGTGATCGACCTCGGCTTCGACACGAGCATGCCGGGCTTCCAGTCCGAGGCGCTCGTGTACCGCCCCGACGGCAGCCCGGTGAAGTCGATCAACCCCCGCAACCAGCACGTCCCGGTGTCCGCCGCCGCGGCCGGCGGCGAGCCGGTCGAGCTGTTCCTGGAGGGTGCCTCCAACCCGGTGCTGCTCGGCCACGACCTGTTCCAGCAGACCCAGGAGGGCGACACCAGGACGTCCTCGCCGCGCCCCCTCTACACGACCCGGCGCATGGACCTCGCGATCTTCGAGGCCGAGGTGCACGACCTCGCGCTCGACGTCGAGGTGCTGCTCGAGCTGCAGGCCGAGCTGCCCACCGGCCCGCGCCGCATGCGGATACTGCAGGCCCTCGACGACGCCCTCGACGTGCTCGACCTCCAGCGCATCCCGGAGACTGCCGCCGGCGCCCGCGCGGCGCTCGCGGACGTGCTCGCCAGCCCGGCGGAGCCGAGCGCTCACGAGATCTCCGCCGTCGGGCACGCGCACATCGACTCGGCCTGGCTGTGGCCGGTCCGGGAGACGATCCGCAAGGTCGCGCGCACGACGTCGTCCATGGCGGACCTCATCGACCGCACCGACGACTTCGTGTACGGCATGTCGTCCGCGCAGCAGTACGCGTGGGTCAAGGAGCACCGGCCCGAGGTGTGGGCACGCATCAAGGAGGCGGTCGCCAAGGGCCGCTTCCTCCCGCTGGGCGGCATGTGGGTCGAGTCGGACACCGTGATGCCCTCCGGGGAGGCGCTCGCGCGCCAGTTCTCGCAGGGTCAGCGGTTCTTCGAGCGTGAGTTCGGCATCCGGAGCAAGGGCGTGTGGCTGCCCGACTCGTTCGGGTACTCGCCGGCCCTGCCGCAGCTCGTCCGCCGCGCCGGGTTCGACTGGTTCTTCACGCAGAAGATCTCCTGGAACCAGGTCAACAAGTTCCCGCACCACACCTTCTGGTGGGAGGGCATCGACGGCTCAAGGGTCCTGACGCACTTCCCGCCGATGGACACCTACAACTCGCAGCTCTCGGGCGAGGAGATCGCCAAGGCGACCCACCAGTTCCGCGAGTCGCGCCACGCCACCGGCTCGATCGCCCCCGTAGGGTTCGGCGACGGCGGCGGCGGCACCACCCGCGAGATGACCGGCAAGGCCGACCGCCTGGCCGACCTCGAGGGCAGCGCGAAGGTCCGCTGGGAGCACCCGGACGCGTTCTTCGAGCGTGCTCGCACGGAGCTGGTCGGGTCGGGTCACGGTGACAGCGCTGTCTGGGTGGGCGAGCTCTACCTGGAGCTGCACCGGGCCACGCTGACCTCGCAGCACCGGACCAAGCAGGGCAACCGTCGCAACGAGCAGCTGCTGGTCGAGGCCGAGGCGTGGGCGGCGACGGCGTCGGCCCGTACGGGGGCGGACTACCCGTACGACGAGCTGGACGCCCTGTGGCAGCAGGTACTCCTGCTGCAGTTCCACGACATCCTGCCGGGCACGTCGATCGCCTGGGTGCACCGCGAGACCGTCGCACAGCACGCGGCGATCACCGCGGGCGCGCAGGAGATCATCGAGCGCTCCCTGCGAACCCTGGTGGGCGAGGGCGACACCGCCCTGCGGGCCAACCCCGCGGTGTTCGCCCAGGCGGGCGTCCCCGCGCTGGGCGTCGGCCCGGCGACGGGCCCGACGGCGGCGCCGAGCACCCTGACGGAGCTGTCCGACGCCGAGCTGCCGGGCGGCGGGTACGTCCTGGCGAACGACCTCGTCCGGGTCACGCTGGACGCGGCGGGCCACGTGACGTCCGCGGTCGACCTGGCGACGGGCCGCGACGCGGTGGCGCCCGGCCGGGAGGCGAACGTGCTGCAGCTGCACCAGGACTTCCCGAACAAGTGGGACGCCTGGGACGTGGACCGGTTCTACCGCAACTCGGTGACCGACCTGCGCGCTGCCGAGAAGGTGACCGCCACCGTGGACGACGGCGTGGCCGTGGTGACCGTGCACCGCACGTTCTCCGCGTCGAGCCTCGACCAGGTGATCACGCTCGCGCCGGGCAGCCGGACGCTCGAGGTCACCATGGAGACCGACTGGCACGAGGCCGAGAAGTTCCTCAAGGTCGCCTTCCCCCTCGACGTGCGCGCCGAGCACGTCGCGGCCGAGACCCAGTTCGGGTTCACCAGGCGGGTCACCCACACCAACACCAGCTGGGAGGCGGCCAAGTTCGAGACCTCCATGCACAGGTGGGTGCTCGCGGAGGAGCCGGGCTTCGGCATCGGGCTCGTCAACGACTCGGTATACGGGTACGACGTCACCCGCGAGGTGTCCGACGACGGTGTGGCGCCGGCGTCGGGAGTGCCCGAGGTGACGACCACCGTGCGCCTGTCGCTGCTGCGGGCCCCGCGGTTCCCGGACCCGGAGACGGACCAGGGGGTCCAGACCCACCGCTACGGCCTGGTGGTGGGCGTGGACACCGCCGCGGCGACCGAGGCGGGCGCGACGTTCGGCGCGCGGCCGCGCGAGCTGCGCGGCGCGTCCGGGTTCGAGCCCCTGGTCAGCGTGTCGGGCGGCGTGACGCTGTCGGCGGTCAAGCTCGCCGACGACCGGTCGGGCGATCTCGTGGTGCGGGTCTACGAGGCGCTGGGCCGCCGCGCGTCGGGCACCGTCACGGTCGCGGCGCCGGTGGCCGGGGCACGCACCGTGAGCCTGATCGAGGACGACGTCGAGGGCGGCGCGGCGGAGCCGACGGCGGACGGCGTCGCGGTCGAGCTGAGCCCGTTCGAGGTCCGCACCCTGCGGTTCACGCGGGGCTGAGGCTCTCTCCATGACGTGCCGGACCGACATTTCACCCGCGTGATCCGTCGGTCCGGCACGCCAGGACGGGTTCGTCTTGACACCATCGGGAGCACGCGACAGCCTGCCGGGGCTGAAGCACCCGAGTGGTGCTGCGCGGCAGCACCAGGCACGGACGACCAGGACGCGACGAGGCATCTGCTGGAAGGAACTGTCATGAAGCTCAGGAGGATCGGGGCGGCAGGCGCGGCCCTGACCGTGCTGGTGGGTCTCGGCGGCTGTTCCTTCGGCAGCACGGACGGCACGGAGACGGCCGGCGCTGTGCAACCCGTGAGCGGGGTGACCGGTGCCGTCACGCTCCAGACCTGGGCGCTCGAACCGAGCTTCACCCAGTACGTCGAGGGCGTCATCGACGACTTCGAGCGGCAGCACCCTGGCACCACGGTGACGTGGCTCGACCAGCCAGGCGACGGCTACTCGGAGAAGGTGCTCTCGCAGGCCGCCGCGGGCGAGCTGCCCGACGTCATCAACCTGCCACCGGACTTCGCCCTCCAGCTCGCGCGCGAGGGGCTCCTCACGGACATCGCGGGCGTCGACGAGACCCTCGCGGAGACCTATGTGCCCGGTGCCCTGCAGGCCTACCGGTACGCGGGTGTCGAGGGGACGTTCGGCTACCCGTGGTACCTGACCACGGACCTGAACTACTGGAACACCGAGATGTTCGAGAACGCGGGCCTCGACCCGGCGGCGCCGCCCACCACCCTCGACGAGCTCGTCGAGCAGGCGCGCACCATGATGGACACCACTGGCCAGTACCTCATGAGCCGGACGCCGGGCCTGGGCGACTTCGCGGCCGCAGGCCTCCCGGTGCTGTCCGACGACGGCACCGAGTTCACGTTCAACACGCCAGAGGCGGCCGAGCTGCTCGACGTCTATCGCGACGCGTACGCCGACGGGCTCCTGCCCGACGACGTGCTCACCGACGCCTACCTCGGCAACAGCAGCCTCTTCATCGAGGGCAAGGTGGCGTGGTCGACGGGCGGCGGCAACTTCATCGACCAGGTGATCGAGACCAACCCGGCGCTGGAGGGCAAGATCGCCTCGTCGCCGTACCTGGGCGCCACCCCGCTGTACGTGCAGGGCCTGTCGGTCTCGGAGGAGTCGGCGAACCGGCCGGCGGCGATCGCGCTGGCGCAGTTCATGACGAACGCCGCCAACCAGGAGGCGTTCGCGGCGGAGGTGCCCGGCGTCTTCCCGTCGACCACCGCCTCGCAGGAGAACCCTGACCTCGCCCGGAGCGACGACACCCCGCAGGGCGCCGCCAAGGAGATCGCGTTCAGCAGCCTCCCCACGGCCGAGGTGCTTCAGCCGATGGAGGTCGACGAGGCGATGACCACCGTCATCAACCAGCAGCTCGTCGCGGCGATCGCGGGGGACAAGACCTCGCAGGAAGCCCTCGACGCAGCGGTGGAAGAGTGCAACAAGCTGCTCGCCGACCTGTGACAGCACGACAGTGCCGACGGACCTCTCGCACGCCGGGACCGCGGCAGCCACCCGGGCGCACGGCGCCCGTGACGAAAGGCCAACTGCAATCGTCAACGACTCCGACGTCGCCGCGCTCGCGGGCGTCACCGTACCGACCGAAGCCGGCCCCGCACACGTCCCGGCCGGCCGCCCCGGCGTCGGCCTCACCCGCGTGGACGCGCAACGGATCAGGCACAGCGGCGGGGGCCGCACCGTGGTGCTCGACGGGCTGGACGTGCCGGTCGAGGCAGGCGTCACCCTGCGCTACACCCTCCTGCCGGTGCTCGACGCCGACCTGACCTACCGCTCGACCTACGTCGCGATCGACCTGCTGCTCGACGACGGCACGTGGCTCTCGCGGACCGACCCCGGGCACGCGCTCACCGACCAGCACGGGATGCTCGCGACCGCCGTCGGGCAGGGGGACGCGCGGATCCTGGTGCCCGACCACTGGAACCTGGTCCGCGTCGACCTGGACCGCGTGGCCGAGCGGGCGCCCGGGCGGCGCGTCCGCGCGGCCGCCGTCGTCACCGCACCGCCCGACGGCGGCGACACCGAGATATGGCTCGACGCCGTGACCGTCGCGCCACGCGCCACGCGCACCGTGACCGGCCGCGCGGACCTCGTCGACACCCGGCGCGGCACCCACTCGTCGAGCGAGTACTCGCGCGGCAACACGGTGCCGGCAGCGGCGGTGCCGAACGGCTTCACGATGTGGGTGCCCCTGACCGACGCGTCGTCGGCGAGCTGGATGTACTCCTGGGCCGCACACAACGGGCCGGACAACCGGCCGCGCCTGCAGGGCATCGGCATCTCGCACGAGCCCAGCCCGTGGATGGGGGACCGCGACCAGCTCGCGTTCCACCTGGTCCCCGTGCGGCCCGACGACGAGGGGGTGCCCGACGCAGGCCTGGAGCCGCGTGCCATCGCCTTCTCGCACGACGACGAGACGGCCCGCCCGCACCTGTACTCCGTCGACCTGGACGACGGCGCCCGGGTGGCCGTCGCGGCGTCCGACCACGGCGGCGTGCTCCGGTTCACGTTCCCGCCCGGAGCCACGACCGGGCACCTGATCATCGACGCGGTGAACGACGACGGAGCCGACGGCCCACCCGTGGCCGTGACGGTGCACGACGACGGCACGCTCACCGGCTGGAGCGACCACGGGAGCGTGCTCTCGGTCGGCCGCAGCCGCATGTACGTCGTGGGCCAGGTGTCCCGGCCGGTGCTCCGCACGGGACGCGCCCGCGGCCGGGACCACGCCACCTTCGCGACCGTCGCGCTGGACCCCGCCGGCGACGATCCGGCGAGCCGCACGGTCGAGGTCCGCGTGGCGACGTCGTACCTCAGCGAGGACCTCGCCTGGCGCGCCCTGGAACGCGAGGTGAGCGGGTCCTTCTCTGAGGTCGCCGAGCACACGCGGGCACAGTGGGAGCAGCGCCTCGGCGTGCTCGACGTCGAGGGGGCCACCGAGGAGCAGCAGGTCACGCTCTACTCGAACCTCTACCGGCTGAACCTGTACCCGTCGTCGTACACGGAGGTCGGGACCGACGGCGCCCCCGTGCACGCCTCTCCAGTGCTCGACGGCGCGCCGGAGGTCCCCGGCGAGATGTTCGTCAACCACGGGTTCTGGGACACCTACCGCACCTGCTGGCCCGCCTACGCGCTGCTGTACCCGGACATGGCGGCACGGCTCGCCGACGGCTTCGTCCAGCAGTACCGCGAGGGCGGCTGGGTGGCCCGGTGGTCGTCGCCGGGCTACGCCGACCTGATGACCGGAACGTCCTCCGACGTCGCCTTCGCCGACCTCTACCTGCGCGGCGTCCCGCTGCCCGACCCGCTCGCCACCTACGACGCCGGTCTGCGCAACGCGACGGCCCTCCCCACCCGCTCCGGCGTGGGCCGCAAGGGCCAGGACTTCGCCCTCACCCACGGCTGGGTGCCGCGCGACGTCGACGAGTCGGTGTCCTGGAGCCTCGAGGGCTACATCAACGACGCCGGCCTGGCACGCATGGCGGAGGCGCTCGCGGACGCGCCCGGCACTCCCGAGGGACGCCGGCGCGCCCTGCGCGACGATGCCGCCTACCTGCGGCAGAGCTCGCTCGGATACGCGCACCTCTTCGACCCGGGGACGGCGTTCTTCCGGGGGCGCGACCGGGACGGCTCGTTCGGTGCGGAGTCGTTCGACCCGGGGGAGTGGGGCGGGGACTACACGGAGTCCGACGCCTGGAACTTCCTCTTCCACCCGGTGCACGACGGCGTGGGCCTGGCCGGCCTGCACGGCGGGCGGGCCGGGCTCGAACGGCTGCTGGAGCGGTTCTCCGCGACCCCCGAGCGCGCGGACAAGCCGGGCACCTACGGGTTCGTGATCCACGAGATGGTCGAGGCGCGCGACGTGCGCCTTGGCCAGCTGGGGCAGTCCAACCAGGTGTCGCACCACATCCCGTACACGTGGCTGGTCGCGGGACGGCCGGACCGCACGCAGGAGACGGTGCGTGAGATCCTCGCGCGGCTGTGGACCGGCAACGAGATCGGGCAGGGGTACCACGGCGACGAGGACAACGGCGAGATGTCCGCCTGGTACGTGCTGTCGGCGCTGGGCCTGTACCCGCTGGAGATCGGTTCGTCGCGCTGGGCCGTCACCTCGCCGCTCTTCGAGCGGGCGGTGGTGCACCGGCCCGACGGCGACCTGGTGGTCGAGGCGCCCGACGCCGCCGACCACTGGTACGTGGCGGGTCTGGACGTGTCGGACGCCGACGGGGTGGCGCGGGCGGTCGCCGCCCCGTCGGTGGACCAGAGCGACCTGACCGGCGGGGCGACGCTGCGGTTCGCGCTGTCCGGTACGCCGACCGGCTGGGGTGTCCCGGTGGACAGCTCCGTGGGCGGCGGTGCGGACCCGTCCTCCGGGTCGTCGCCCGGTCGGCCGTGGCGGCGGGCCACGGGCACCTGGCACGGCGCCGACGGCGCGCTGCCGCACCTGACGGACGGTGACCTCGCGACGTCGGCCGGTGTCGAAGGCGCGATCGAGTGGCGGCCCGCGGGCGACGTCCCACCGGGTGCGACGCTGCGCGCCTACACGCTGACCTCAGGGCCCCAGGGCGAACCGGCGGCGCCGTCGGCGTGGCGCCTGGTCGCCGACGACGGGCGGGTGCTCGACGAGCGGAGCGGGGAGGCATGGGCCTGGCCGGGCCAGCTCCGGCCCCTCGTGCTCGACGAGCCCGTACCGCTGACGAGTTTCCGGCTGGAGCTGCTCGACGGGGGCAGCCTCGCGCAGATCGAGGTGCTCCTGGACTAACGCCGGGTGCCCGGAGCTGCCCGGCGGCGGCTCCGGGCGGAGGTCGCCGCCGGGCCTCAGTCCACCAGGAGCACCGTCTTGCCGGCCGCTCGCCGAGCGTCGGGCCCGACGGCGTCGGCGAGCTCCCGCCACGGCCGGACGGCGCCGACCGCCGGGTCGAGACGCCCGGCGTGGATCTCGTGCGCGAGCCACGTCATGTCGGGGCCCAGGCCCGTCTCCGCCCCGAGGAAGAAGGTGGTCAGGGAGCGGTCGTGCCGGCCGTCGTCGCCGTACAGGTCGCCGAGGGCGAAGCGCTCCTCCTCCCCGGCCGCGTGACCGAGGGCGACGAGGGTGCCGCCCGGCTCGAGCCGGACGAACGCGCGCACCAGGTGCGGCCCGCCCAGCAGGTCCAGCGCCCCGGCCACGTCCGCACGCAGCTCTTTCGGGGAGGCGGCGACCTCGTGCGCGCCGAGGGCGCGCAGGCGCTCGTGCGCGGCCGGGTCGCGGGTGGTGGCGACGACCTCGGCCCCGGCGCGGGCGGCGAGCTGCACGGCGAACAGGCCGACGGCGCTGGTCCCGCCCACGACCAGCACCCGGCGGCCCAGGACGGGGCCGAGCCGGCGGAGCCCGCGCAGCGCACTGGTGGCGGCGACCGGCACGACGCTCAGCGGTCCCAGGTCGGCGCCCGGGGGAGCGAGTCCCACGGACTCCGCGGTCACGAGCCGGCGTCGGGCCCACGCGCCGTGCGTGCCGAGCGAGAGCACCTCCTGCCCGAGCCGCGGGCCCGTCCCGTCGGCGGCCTCCGCCACGACGACGCCCGCGGCGTCCCAGCCGGGGATCGTGCCGTCGGGGTGCCGCGCCAGCATCGCCAGGTCGCCGTGGTTGGGCGCGAAGGCCCGCACCTCGATGACCGCGTCGTGCGGTCCGGGGGCTGGGGCGGCCACCTCACGCAGGGCGAGGTGGCCGGGGGACGTGTGGTCTACGGTCCATGCGAGCATGCCGCTACTGTATGCCAAATGCCACTGAGTGCCAGGTTGGTAGGATCGCCGCATGACGACGCAGCCCGGATCCGGCACGCTCCGCAGCAGGCGCATCGCGCGCAGCAGGCAGCGGCTGGTGGAGACGGCGCTGCCTGCCTTCACCGAACGCGGGTACGACGCGGTGACCGTCGACTGGCTGTGCGACCAGGCCGAGGTGTCCAAGCGAAGCTTCTTCCGCTACTTCGACGGCAAGGAGGACCTCGCGCTCACCCCGCTGAACGACGTCTGGCGCCTCCTGATCGCGGACCTCGACACGGTGCTCGACCGGAGCGGGCCCCTGCTGGAGGTGCTGGGCGAGGCGCTCGTCGCCGTCGTCGAGCGGATGCCGGCCGGGTGGGAGCGGCTGGCTGTTCTGAGCACCCGCCTCAGCGGCACCACGCCCGCCGTCGACGCCGCCGGGCTGCTCGTGTGCGAGCGCTTCACGGACCAGGTGGTCGGTGCGATCACGCCGAGACTGCCGGGCTCGCCCGGCGCCGAGCTCTCCGCGCGGGTCGTGTGCGCCGTCGCGGTCGCCGGGCACCGGGCCGCCATGGCCGCCTGGCAGTCCGGGCCCGGCGCCGAGACCAGGGCGACGCGCGGCGAGCTGTGCGCGCTGCTCCGGGAGTCGTTCGCTACGGCCCCGGCGGCCCTGGAGATCCGGCTTCCGTGACGGCCCGCCCGTCAGGAGCCGACGACGTCGGACGCGTGCGCGAACCAGCTCGCGCGCCCACCGCCGTCGTGCCCGACGGAGTTGAAGTACTCCCAGCCGAAGACGCCGCCGAAGTCCGGGTGCCGCGCAGCCAGGGTGCCGACCGTTGCGTCGAAGGTGGGCCAGTCCACGTACCCGCTGCAGTTGGCCGGGTTGGTGACCGTGCCGGCGACGACGCGGTCCGGGGTGAAGCCGTTGGCGAGGATCTGGTCGTACACCCTGGTGGACGACAGGTCGCCCCAGCCGCAGTAGAACTGGGTGTTGTACCAGTCGATCTTCGACCCCGCCCGGCGTTCGAGCTCGGCGTAGCTGAAGCCGCCGGAGAAGCTGGTCCGGCCGGCCATGTCGGTGGCGACGGGGGTGAGCGTGATGACGAAGTCCGGGCCGAAGTCGGCCCGCAGCGTGTCGACCAGGTGGATCGTGTCCGCCAGCGAGAACGTCTCCTCGATGTCGAGGTCCACGCCGTCGAGGCCGTACGTGCGCAGGAAGTCCCGCAGCACCGGGTAGAAGCGGTCGAAGTCCTCGCGCAGGTACCGGTAGGTGCCCGGTGCGGCGCCGCCGACGAACGCGCTGACCGTCACGCCCTGGTCCTGCAGGGTCGCCAGGTCGTCCCACATCACGCCCAGCTCGGGGTGGTCGGCCGGGATGTCGTTGACCGTGAGGGAGGCGTCGGCGTTCAGGTGGATGGCGCCGACGTTGACGTCCGTGACCGAGCCGAGCAGCGGCTTGGGGTCGACGTAGCGGCGGACGCCGTCGGAGCCGGTCTCGTAGATCGTCTGGTAGAAGGCGAGCACCCGGTGGGACGCCGCGGCCGACTCGGGCTCCTGATCGTGCTCGGGCGCTGAGCTTGCCGGTCCGGCCGCTGCCGTCAGTGCCAGCAGGCCGGCCGCGAGGGCGGCGCCGATTCGTACGAGCGAGCGAGACATCGTTGGCTCCCTTGGTCCCGGTGCGGTGTCGTGGCCGAGCGTCGCGACGGTAGCGGGGCAGAACGCCGTCGGGCAAGGAATCCCACCAGATCCTGCGGACATCCCTGATGCGGCAGCACGAAGGCCGGGCCCCGGTGGGACCCGGCCTTCGTGCTGCCGTGCTGGAGTGCTGTGCTGGATCAGGCAGCGACGGCCGCGCGGAGCTTGGCGCCCAGCTCCTGGTCCACGTTCGTCCAGTACTGGAAGAAGCGCTCACGGATCTCGTCTATCGTGATGGACCGCCCCTGACCCGTCAGGTTCTCCAGGAAGCGTGCCTTGGCGTCGTCGTCGAAGACGTCGCGGTACAGCGTGCCCGCCTGGCCGAAGTCGTCGTCCTCGGTGTGGAGCGTCTGCGCGGAACGCACGAGCTCGCCGTCCGTCTCCCACGAGGCCTCGACGCCGCGCGTCGGGTCGGCCACGGGACCGCCCTGCTCACCGAAGGAGTTCGGTGTGTAGACCCGCTGCTCCGGACCGTTGAAGTGGTACTGCATCGCACCCTCGTGCATGTAGTTCGCGACGGGGGCCGCGTGCGGCTGGTTGACCGGCAGCTGGTTGAAGTTCGCGCCGATGCGGTGCCGCTGCGCGTCGTTGTACGCGAACACGCGCGCCATGAGCATCTTGTCGGGGGAGATGCCGGTGCCCGGCACCTGGTTGCCCGGCGAGAACGCAGCCTGCTCGATCTCGGCGAAGAAGTTGCGCGGGTTGCGGTTCAGCGTGAACGTACCGACCTTGATCAGCGGGTAGTCGGCGTGCGGCCACACCTTCGTCATGTCGAACGGGTTGAACCGGTAGTTCTTGGCGTCCTCGTACGGCATGACCTGGACCTTGACGTCCCACGAGGGGTACTCGCCACGGTCGATCGCCTCGTACAGGTCGCGGCGGTAGTAGTCGGCGTCCTCGCCGGCGATCCGCTCCGCCTCGGCGGCAGGCATGTTCACGACGCCCTGCTGCGAGATGAAGTGGTACTGCACCCAGAACCGCTCGCCCTCGGCGTTGATCCACTGGTAGGTGTGCGAGCCGTAGCCGTTGAGGTGGCGCCACGACTTCGACAGACCACGGTCGCCCATCACGTAGGTGACCTGGTGCGCCGTCTCGGGCGACAGGGTCCAGAAGTCCCACTGCATGTCGGCATTGCGCAGGCCGGATGCGCCGAGGCGCTTCTGCGAGTGGATGAAGTCAGGGAACTTCATCGCGTCGCGCAGGAAGAAGACCGGCGTGTTGTTGCCGACGATGTCGAGATTGCCCTCTGTGGTGTAGAAGCGCAGGGAGAAGCCCCGCACGTCGCGCCAGGTGTCGGGCGAGCCCTGCTCGCCGGCGACGGAGGAGAAGCGCAGCAGCGTCTCGCTCGTCGCGCCCTTCTGGAACGCCGCGGCGCGCGTGTACTGCGACACGTCCTCGGTCACGACGAACTCGCCGAACGCCCCGCCACCCTTGGCGTGCGGGTTGCGCTCCGGCACGCGCTCGCGGTTGAACGAGGCGAGCTTCTCGACCAGGTAGCGGTCGTGCAGGACGGTCGCGCCGTCCGCACCGACGCTCAGCGAGCGCGCGTCGCTGGCGACCGGGGTACCGGTCTGCGTGGTGGTGTAAGGGTTGGTCATCTCAGACGTGCCTTCCTCTGCTGCTGCTTGCGGGGGTTCTTGCGGGGTTCGGCATGGGTGACGGCATCTCGGTGCTCGGCTCGCTGCGGCGCGCTCAGGCGCTGCAGCCCGGGCACAGCCCCCAGTAGGTGACCTCAGCGGTCTCGATCACGAACCCGTGGTCGTCGTTCGGGGTCAGGCATGGTGCGTGACCGACCGTGCAGTCCACGTCGCCGATGGTGCCGCACACGCGGCAGATGACGTGGTGGTGGTTGTCGCCGGTGCGGCGCTCGTAGCGTGCCGGATGGCCGGCCGGCTCGATCCGGCGCAGGAGGTGCGCGTCGGTCAGGGCGTGCAGCACGTCGTAGACCGCCTGGACGGACACCGTGCCGAGCTCGTCACGGACCGAGCCCAGGACGTCGTCCGCCGTGGCGTGCTGCTGGTCGCCCACCGCGCGCAGCGCCGCGACGCGGGCGGCGGTCACGCGCAGGCCGACGCCGCGGAGGAGGTCCTCGGGCGGCGCAGCAGCAGGGGCGGTCGACGGCATGCTCCGGAGCCTAGACCCTAAACTGGAATGATTCCAGTTGTGTGTGGAGCTCGACGCCGGTCTGCTGCCCGGCCTGTCGACGGGGCGGCCGACCTCACACCGGCCGGTATGGCGGGCGCGGTCGTCGTGCTGCTATCGTTGGGCCACGACCGACCCGGTGCGAGCCGGGTGCACAAAGTGGATCCCCATCCCACCCGAGTCACGACCGAGCGCCGACAAGGTGCCGACAGAGTCCGGGTCCTAGGTCGGGTGCAGAGGTTTGGTGTCGTTCGTGCCGAGCTCCGTTCCCTTTCCTTGCGATGGCTTCCACCTGTGTTCAGGGCGGGAGCCATTTCTCGTTCCTGGTGGTCAATCAACGACTTCCAAGGAGCATCACCATCACCGAGCCTCGCATCAACGACCGGATCCGTGTCCCCGAGGTCCGACTCATCGGTCCTGGCGGGGAACAGGTCGGCGTGGTTGCCACGGCGGTCGCCCTGAAGCTCGCCCAGGACGCTGACCTTGACCTCGTCGAGGTTGCGCCGGACGCCCGCCCGCCCGTCGCCAAGCTCATGGACTTCGGCAAGTTCAAGTACGAGTCCGACATGAAGGCACGAGAGGCGCGGCGCAACCAGGCGAACACGGTCCTCAAGGAGATCCGGTTCCGTCTCAAGATCGACCCGCACGACTACGGCACCAAGAAGGGCCACGTCGTTCGCTTCCTGTCGGCCGGCGACAAGGTCAAGGTCATGATCATGTTCCGCGGCCGCGAGCAGTCGCGCCCGGAGATGGGTCGTCGCCTGCTGGAGCGCCTGGCGGAGGACGTCGCCGACCTCGGCTTCGTCGAGTCGATGCCCAAGCAGGACGGCCGCAACATGACCATGGTCCTCGGGCCGGTCAAGAAGAAGGCCGACGCGAAGGTCGAGCAGCGCAAGCGTGCGGACGAGGTCAACGCTGGTCGGATGACCAAGTCGGAGGCCAAGGCGCGGGCGCGTGCGGCCGACGAGCCCGAGGGCTCGGAGCCGGACGACGACCAGGTGGACGAGATGGTCGAGACCACGGTCGAGGAGCCTGCCGCAGCGCCGGCGCCTGAGCCCGTCGTCGAGGAGCCCGTCGCGGAGCCCGAGCCCGTCGTCGAGCCGGAGCCCGTCATCGAGCCCGAGCCCGTCGTCGAGCCCGAGAAGGCCGTCGAGCCCGAGCCGGCTGCCGAGCCGGAGCCCGTCGCGGAAGCCGAGCCGGAGCCCGTCGTCGAGACGCCTGCTCCTGCGGAGCCGAAGCCGGCCACCAAGCCAGCGGCCAAGACTGCCTCGAAGCCGGCAGCGAAGCCGGCCGCCAAGGCAGCTCCCAAGCCCGTACCGGCCCCCAAGCCGACGCCGAAGCCCGTGGCTCCCAAGCCGCGTGCACCGCGCAAGGCCTGAGGCCACGGTCCCAAAGACCACTACGACACCGGGCCGGCCCACCGGCCCAGGTACAACGTCGCCGCTCCAGCAGCGGTCGACCGACATGAGGAGAGACGGCAGTCATGCCGAAGAACAAGACGCACTCCGGCTCGAAGAAGCGGTTCAGGGTCACGGGTAGCGGCAAGATCATGCGCGAGCAGACCAACGCGCGCCACTACCTCGAGCACAAGTCCAGCCGTCGCACGCGTCGTCTGGCCATGGACCAGGCCGTTGCACCGGCCGACGTCAAGAAGGTCAAGAAGCTGCTCGGTAAGTGACCTTTATGGCGTGCGCCTGATGGGCGTCGCCAAGAACCCTTCCAGCCCCGAAGTACAAGGAGTCTCACGTGGCACGCGTGAAGCGGGCAGTAAATGCCCAGAAGAAGCGCCGTACAACCCTCGAGCGCGCAGCCGGATACCGCGGCCAGCGCTCGCGCCTCTATCGCAAGGCGAAGGAGCAGGTCACCCACTCGCTCGTCTACGCGTACCGTGACCGGAAGGTGCGCAAGGGCGACTTCCGCAAGCTGTGGATCCAGCGCATCAACGCTGCGTCCCGCGCGCAGGGTCTGACCTACAACCGCCTCATCCAGGGCCTCAAGGCTGCTGGTGTCGAGGTCGACCGCCGCATGCTCGCGGAGCTTGCGGTCAACGACGTCGCGGCGTTCAACGCCCTCGTCCAGGTCGCCAAGGACGCGCTGCCGGCGGATGTCAACGCCCCGGCCGCTGCCTGAGGTTGAGCAGTTCACCGGACGCCCGGACAGTTTCCTCCTCGGAGGCCCCGTCGATGCACGATGTGACGCTCGCGAATCCGCGAGCCGACCGCGTCAAGCAGGTACGGGCACTGGCCGGGCGTTCGGCGCGCTCCCGGCACGAGCTGTACCTGGTGGAAGGTCCCCAGGGCGTGCGAGAGGCCGTTCGGCACGCGGCGTCGTCGGTCCGTGACGTCTACCTGACGCCCGCGGCCGCGTCGCGATACTCCGAGATCGTCGATGACGCGCGCACCGCCGGGCTGTTCCTGCACCTCGGCACGCCCGAGGTGCTCCAGGCGATGAGCGCCGACGCCCAGGGCGTGCTCGCCGTCGTACGGTCCGCCGTGCCGACGCTCCGCGAGGCGCTGGACTCGCGGGACCCCGAGCGAGCCGGCCGGCCGCTGCTGGTCGCCGTGCTCGCTACCGTTCGCGACCCCGGAAACGCCGGTACCGTCGTGCGCGCCGCCGACGCGGCGGGCGCCGACCTGGTGGTGCTCGCGGGGGAGAGCGTGGACGTGCACAACCCCAAGGTGGTGCGCTCCACCGCCGGCTCGCTGTTCCACCTCCCCGTCGTCTCCGGCCTCTCCCTCGACGCCGCGGTGACGGAGCTGCGCGCGGCCGGCTGCCACGTCCTGGCCGCCGACGGCATCGGACCGCTCGACCTGGACGAGCTCCTGGACGACGCAGGCAACGGCGCCACTCCCGACCTCGCCGGACCGACCGCCTGGGTGTTCGGCAACGAGGCCTGGGGGCTCCCCGAGGAGGACCGTGCCCTGGCCGACGCCGTCGTGCGGGTACCGATCCGCGGCAAGGCCGAGTCGCTCAACCTGGCAACCGCTGCGACCGTCTGCCTGTACGCGAGCAGCCGGGCCCAGCGCTGAGACCGTTGTCCGTGGCGGCCGGGTGGTGGGGCGAGTGGGACCACGTACTGCGCCTCGCCCTGTTCGGTCTCCTGGCCGCGGCGCTGGCGATCCGCATCCTCGTGCGGGTGCGGAGGCTGCGGGGCGTTCCGCGCGTCCGCGCCTGGCGCTATTCCGTGGCCGAGGTCGGCATGGTCGCGGGGACGGCGCCCTGGGTCTGGATGATCCTCACACCCAAGGCCGGAGACCGCGCCGTCTCGCTGGTCCCGTTCCGGGATCTCGCGGCCCAGCTCGACGGCCCTGTGTCGAGCGTGGTGGTCCAGGTGGGCGGCAACCTCCTGGTGCTGGCCGCCATGGGCTGCTTCCTGCCGCTCCGTTTCCGTCTCGCGCCCGACGCCGGGCGGCGCACCGTGGCGGTCCTCGTCCGCGTGGCCGCGATCGCGGCCGGGATCTCGACGATCGCCGAGGTCCTGCAGTACCTGCTGGACCTGGGCCGGGTGAGCTCGGTGGACGACGTCCTGGTCAATACCGTGGGCGCAGGGCTGGCGGCGCTGTGCTCGCGTAGGTGGTGGCGTTGACCGCCGTACGGCGCGCGGGATGCCGGACGCCGGGCACCGACGCCGGGGAAATCATCTCCCGTCCGGCGGAGGCGCGAGCATAGGATCGTGCCGTGCGGTTGTTCACGGCGGTCATCCCGCCCATGAGTGTCAAGGACCATCTCGGGCTCGCCATCGACGGCGTACCCGCCTCGCCCCGCTGGGTCCCCCGGGAGAACCTGCACATCACCCTCGCGTTCTACGCGGACCTCCCCGAGGGGACGATCCCCGAGCTGTGTGCGGAGCTGTCCGACGTCGCGCGCAAGCACGGGCCGATCGACCTGCGCCTGCGCGGCGCCGGCTCGTACGGTGCCCGGGTCCTGTGGATCGGCGTCGACGGACGGACGCGTGCCCTGCACGATCTGGCGTCCGACTGCCTGGCCGCCTCACCCCGCGAGGTGCCCGAGGACGTGAAGCCGCACCGCGCGCACGTCACCGTCGCCCGCGCGCGGGCCGGTCAGGTCAGGCCGCCGAGCGGGCGGGACCGCTGGGGCAAGCGCTCGGGGGTCGAGCCGAGGTCGGCACTGGAGCCCGCCGCCCAGGCACTGTCCGTGTATGCGGGACCCGACTGGACGGCGGACTCGTTCGCGCTCCTGGCGTCATTCCCTGGCGAAGGGGCACAGGGCGGGCCGCGCTACGAGGTCCTGGAGACCTGGGACCTCGAGGGCTGACCCGCGCGTGCTCACCGCGGGGACGGGGGCCCGTTTTCTCCGTTCCTTCCCGCGGGGTGGCTCGGGTCGTCGTCTCCACGACCGGGACCAGGGCCGCCCCGGTCGTGGAGACATCGCAGACAGTACGCCGGACCGCTGACACTCGAAAAAGTGTGCCAAGCGCACGACGTCGAACGCATCAGAACCGCGTTGCCGCCCCGTGCTGGTTCATGGAATGATGGCGGGATGCAGCCGTTGACCCGCCGATTTACGCAGCCCGCCATGGGCTGTGCGGCGAGCGCTGCGCGCGGGCACTGAGCTGCCCTGTGGACAACGCGTCCGGAGCCCTGGCGGGCACCTAGACTTCATCTGCCGGTACGGATCCCCAGGCAGGGGATCGTGCTGGCTCCCGAATCCGCCAGGAAGGCAAGCATGTCCACGCCCGATGAGAAGGCACCCATCGATCCGCTCGACGAGGCGGCGCTCGACGCCGCGGTCCAGGCCGCCCTCGACGACATCGCCAAGGCCGGCGACCTCGACGCGCTGAAGACCGTCCGTACCCAGCACACGGGCGACCGCAGCTCGCTGGCCCTCGCCAACCGGGGGATCGGGGCCCTGCCCGGCCCGGACAAGGCGAAGGCAGGCAAGCTCGTCGGCCCGCGTCGCGGACGGATCAACCAGGCGATCGCCACGCGTCAGACGGAGCTCGAGGCAGAGCGCGACGCACGTGTGCTGGCGGAGGAGACGGTGGACGTCACCCTCCCGGTCCAGCGCGCGACGGCCGGCGCCCGCCACCCGATCGAGCTGGTCCAGGAGCGCATCGCCGACTTCTTCGTGGGCCTCGGCTGGGAGATCGCCGACGGCCCGGAGGTCGAGGCCGAGTGGTTCAACTTCGACGCGCTGAACTTCGGTCCCGACCACCCGGCTCGCCAGATGCAGGACACGTTCTACGTCGCAGGCGACGGCGGCAGCGAGTCCAACCTCGTGCTGCGCACCCACACCTCGCCGGTCCAGGCCCGTTCGCTGCTGGAGCGTGGCGTGCCCCTGTACATCGCGTGCCCGGGCCGGACGTTCCGCACGGACGCGCTCGACCAGACCCACACACCGGTGTTCCACCAGGTCGAGGGCCTCGCGGTCGACAAGGGCCTGACCATGGCGAACCTGGTCGGCACGCTGGACGCGTTCGCCAGGGCGATGTTCGGGCCAGAGGCGAAGACCCGGCTGCGCCCGGCATTCTTCCCGTTCACCGAGCCGTCAGCCGAGATGGACCTGTGGTTCCCGCAGAAGAAGGGTGGCGCGGGCTGGATCGAGTGGGGTGGCTGCGGAATGGTCAACCCGAACGTCCTGCGTGCCGCCGGGGTCGACCCCGAGGAGTACACGGGCTTCGCCTTCGGGATGGGCATCGAGCGCACGCTCATGCTGCGCCACTCGATCGCGGACATGCACGACATAGTGGAGGGCGACGTGCGTTTCTCCACCCAGTTCGGGACGGAGATCTGAAGTGCCCCTCATCGTGAAGGACTGGCTCGCGGACCACGTCGAGGTGCCCGCGGACCTCACCGCCGAGCAGCTCGCCGCCGACCTGGTCAAGGTAGGCCTGGAAGAAGAGGCGATCCACGGGGCGGCCGTCACCGGTCCGCTCGTCGTGGGCCGCGTGCTCGAGATGCATCCTGAGCCGCAGAAGAACGGCAAGACGATCAACTGGTGCCAGGTCGACGTCGGCCCGGAGCACAACGTCGACGGGTCCCGTGGGATCGTCTGCGGTGCGCACAACTTCGCGCCGGGCGACCTCGTGGCCGTCGCGCTGCCCGGCACGGTGCTGCCCGGACCGTTCCCGATCGCCGCACGCAAGACCTACGGGCACGTGTCGGACGGCATGATCTGCTCGACCCGTGAACTGGGCATCGGGGACGACCATGACGGCATCCTGGTGCTGACGCGGCACGGGTTCGCCGAGGCGGACCTCACTCCCGGCCAGGACGCGATCGCGCTCCTCGGTCTTGGCGAGGAGGTCCTGGAGATCAACGTGACGCCCGACCGCGGGTACGCGTTCAGCTACCGCGGCGTGGCGCGCGAGTACGCCCATGCCACGGGAGCGAAGTTCACGGACCGCGGCCTGGCCACGGGCGCGGAACCGGCCCCGACGGTCGACGGGTTCGAGGTGCGGGTGCAGGACGACGCGCCCGTCAACGGTGTGGTGGGCTGCGACCGGTTCGTGACGCGCATCGTGCGCGGCATCGACCCGTCCGCGCCCACGCCCGCGTGGCTGAAGCACCGCCTCGAGGGCTCCGGCATGCGGTCGATCTCCCTGGCCGTCGACATCACGAACTACGTGATGCTCGACCTGGGGCAGCCGCTGCACGCCTACGACCTCGCCAAGGTCTCGGCCCCGATAGTGGTCCGCCGGGCCGCGTCCGGCGAGCGCCTCACCACGCTGGACGACTCCGACCGCGCGCTCGACACCGAGGACCTGCTGATCACCGACTCGCCCGACGGCGCGGGCAGCCGCGTGCTCGGTCTCGCCGGCGTGATGGGTGGCGCCTCCTCGGAGGTCAGCGGCACCACGACCGACGTGCTCGTCGAGGCAGCGCACTTCGACCAGATCACGGTCGCCCGCACGGCCCGGCGGCACAAGCTCTCGAGCGAGGCCGCCAAGCGGTTCGAGCGGGGCGTCGACCCGCTCCTGCCCGCGGTCGCGGCACAGCGCGTGGTCGACCTCCTGGTCGAGCTCGGCGGCGGCACCGCGGACGCCGCTGTGAGCGACCTCGACACCACCGCCGAGACGGCCCCGCCGAAGCCGATCCAGCTCAAGGTCACGGAGCCCACCCGGCTCTCTGGCGTCGAGTACACCCCTGAGCAGGTGCGCAGCACGCTCGAGGAGATCGGTGCGACGGTCGAGGCCACCTCGGTGGTCGAGCCCGTCGAGGTCCTCACCGTCACTCCGCCGACCTGGCGTCCCGATCTCACTGATCCGGCCGACCTGGTCGAGGAGGTCGTGCGCATCCAGGGATACGACCAGGTGCCGTCGGTGCTCCCGTCCGCCCCGGGTGGCCGTGGGCTCACGGCCGATCAGCGGACACGCCGCTCCGTCGCTCGTGGCCTGGCCGAGGCCGGGTTCGTCGAGACGCTCAGCTACCCGTTCGTCGGCGTGTCCGAGTACGACGCGCTCGGCCTCCCCGACGACGACCCCCGGCGCGTCTCGCTCCGCCTCGTCAACCCGATGGCCGACGACAAGCCGTTGATGCGGTCGAACCTCCTGGTCACGCTGCTCGACACCGTGCGGCGCAACGTGTCGCGCGGCATGACCGACCTCGCGGTGTTCGAGATCGGTCTGGTCACTCGCCCTGAGGCGGACGCTCCTGCCGCGCCCGTGCTGCCCGGCGGCGTGCGACCCACCGCGGAGCAGCTCGCGGCGCTGGCCGCGGCGGTCCCCGATCAGCCGCGTCGTGTCGCCGGCGTCCTGACCGGCAAGCGCGAGCTCGCCGGCTGGTGGGGTGGCGGCCGGGCCGCGGGCTGGGCGGACGCCCTCGCGGCGGCCCGCCTGGTGGCCGAGCGCGCGGGGGTCGACGTTGTCGTCTCCGCGGATCCCGACCACATGCCGTGGCACCCGGGCCGTTGCGCGCGCCTCGAGCTCACGGACGGCACGCTCATCGGTCATGCGGGCGAGCTGCACCCCAAGGTCGTCGAGACCCTTGGTCTGCCCGCTCGCGCCGCGGCGTTCGAGGTGGACCTGAGTGCCCTGGTCGCTGCCGCGTCGGGCGAGCCGGTCGTAGCACGGTCCGTGTCGGCGTTCCCTGCGGCCAAGGAAGACCTGGCCTTCGTGGTCGATGGCGACGTGCCTGCCGAGGCCGTGCGTTCGGCGATCGTTGCCGGGGCCGGCGAGCTGCTTGAGGACCTGGCCCTGTTCGACGTCTTCACGGGCGAGCAGGTGGGCGAGGGCAAGAAGTCGCTCGCGTACTCGCTCCGCCTGCGAGCAGCGGACCGGACGCTGTCGGCCAAGGAGGTCCGTGCGGTGCGTGACGCCGTGGTGGATTCCGCGGCTGACAAGGTCGGGGCGGTGCTGCGTGGCTGACGTGCCCGCGCCGGGCGCACCTCGCGACCCGCAGGTGCCTGTCACGCCTCCGCCGGCCCGCACGGCACTCGTGACGGGCGCCTCGCGCGGTATCGGACGAGAGATCGCGTTGGGCCTGGCGCGGGCAGGGCTCGACGTGGCCCTGCTGGCGCGGGACCCGGCGCGGCTCGAGGCCGTGGCAGAGGAGATCCGCGCTGCGGGATCGACCGCTGTCGTGCTCACCACGGACGTGTCGGACCCGACGGCGGTGCGCGCCGCCGTCGGGCAGGCCGAGGAAGCGCTCGGCTCGATCGACCTGCTGGTCAACAACGCGGGCGCCCTCGAGTCGGAGCATCCGCTGTGGGAGGCCGATCCCGACGAGTGGTGGTCGGTGTTCGAGACCAACGTGCGGGCGCCGTTCCTGTTCGACCGCTACGCGGTGCCCGGCATGATCGAGCGCGGCGGGGGACGGGTCGTGGACCTGGCCTCCGGCGCGAGCTCCCACGAGATGGCGGGCGGCAGCTCGGCGTACAACGCGAGCAAGACCGCCCTCGCCCGGATGGGCGCCAAGCTGCACGACGAAGGCTTCGAGCACGGGATCCGCGTCTTCGAGCTCGCGCCAGGGGTCGTGAAGACCGACATGTCGACCAGCATGTCGCTGCACGAGGGGCGCACCGACTGGACGCCGGCCGAGCGGGTCACCGACGTCGTCAACGCGATAGCGGCCGGGGAGCTCGACATGTGCTCGGGCTGGTTCCTGCGTGTCTCCCACGACACCCCGGCGTCGCTCAGGGCCTGCGCCGATCAGGTCGCCGCCGAGGGGACGGGACGAACCGCCCGGCGGCTGCGGGTGCTCCCCGCAGGGAGCGATGACCCGCTGGCGGACGCCCTGACCCGGCGCTGACCAGAGCCGCGACCCCAGAACTTTCGACTCCAGAACCCCCACCGGCGGCCCCGCCGGGGGGGCGGGGGGGGGGGGTGAGGGGGGGGCCCCGCCGGCGGGGGGGGTTGGGTGGGGGGGGTGGGCCCAGCGGGGGGGGGGAGGGGAGAGGGGGGAGGGCGGGGGGGGT